>NZ_JBSFZS010000100.1:0-29603 GCF_053600395.1 Streptomyces sp. NPDC005070
CCGTCCCTCAACCACGGCGTCACCACGGTCGCGGGCGGCAACTGCGGGTTCACCCTCGCCCCGCTGAACCCGGACCGCGCCCGGATCCTGGCCCGGGTCGAGCGCGGCATGGCGGGCTCCGGTGAGCGGCCGCCGCGGCGTACGGCGCGCCCGCCGCTGCTCGGCTGGGCGCGTGTCCTGGGCGCCACGGCCGCGGTCGCGGGCGTCCTGGCGGTCGGGGGGTACGCGGTCGCCTCTGCGGTGAAGGACGACGGCCCGGCTCCGCGGACCGTGGCCGTCCCACCGGCCCCCGACCCCTCGCCGGACACGACCGGACGGGTGGTGGCCACGCCCGGACCCCGGCCTCGCTCCGGGACACCGGAAGCGTCGGACGGACCGCGTCCCTCCCCCTCGGACACCCCCGCGGCGACCGGGACCCCGGCACGGACGTCCGCCGGGGACACCGCGGACGGCCCGCTGCGGTCGGACGGCTCGGTCGACCCGCACAGCGACGACTTCTGGGCGCAGAGCGATGTCAGCCTGAAGACCACGAAGCGGCTCACCTCGCTCGCGGTCACGTTGAAGGTCGGGCAGACGGGCGGGGTGAGCGAGGCGGGTGCCTGGCTCTCGCTGCCCGGGAGCGACTTCACCACCACGGTCGCCGAGCGGGACGGCTTCCTCGTCTACACCTGGATCCTCAGGCCCGGTCGCACGGTCTGGCCGGGCACCTGGGTCTTCGCCGGCCAGTACGGCCACGATCGCGGCGGCCGGGACGTGAGGGACGACGGCTACACGGTGGCGGCGACCACCGCGGACGGTGAACGGGCCTCCGTGGCCGGGGACTTCACGGCCCGGAGCGCGGGAGACGGAGATCCGTAGCGACGCGGCCGCCGGCCCGGGCGCTCCTGGCCGGCAGGCGAACGCCCCCGACGGTCAGGACCGGCGGGGGCGTTCGCCCATGGGGGGAAGGCGTCAGCTCACGAAGTACGTGGGGTTCGGGAGCTTGTAGGTCTTGTCGGCGTAGCCGCCTTCGAGGTCCGAGTACTGGTCGCCGAAGTTGGCGACGATGTCGTACCCGAGGGACTCGATGTGCTTGCGGGTTCCGGCCTTGTACTGCACGGTCGTGCAGTTCCAGGCGGCGGCGGTGGCGCAGTCGCCCAGGTAGGCGGGCGGGTTGGCCGCGTCCTTGAGGAACATGTGCGCGGCGTCGAGGTTGACGTCGACGCCGATCTTCTTCAGGTTGTCGACCGCGGAGACGCGCTGCGACTCCTTCAGGCCGGAGTTGTAGAACACCTCGACGCCCTTGGAAGCGGCGTACTCGACGAGTTCCGGGCTGCCGAAGACGGCCGGACGGTCCGCCTGGGCGACGTAGGCGGCCCAGGAGGCCGAGTTGTAGGTGTAGTTGGTCTTCTTCTCGTAGTCGAGGGACAGCAGCAGCGTGTCGTCGATGTCGAAGACGACCGCGGCCTTCTCGTGCCGGTGGTGGGCCTTGCGGGCCGCCTGGTCGATGTACCGCTTGGCGGAGGCGTCGAGGCGGGCCAGGTCCTTGGCGTACGGGCTGTCGGGGGACGCCTGGTAGACACCCTTGCTGTCGGCGGTGGTGCCGTAGTAGGTGTCGATGTCCTTGACGAGGACGCCGATGTTGTAAGGCTCGTGCGTCGAGTTCGCCGTCGACTGACCGGCGGTGGCTACACCGGTGCCGTACAGGGCGGCACCGGCGACGACACAGGTCGCGGCGACGGCCGCGATGCGGAGTGGCTTATGCATGACAGGTTTTCTACGCGCGTAACGTCCATGGGCGCGAGACCTTTTGCCGGATCGATACATACTTTTCGGCCGACTTGGGCCTCGCGCCGGACGGTTGGGGCCCCAGCCCTGCGGGGGCGGCGGTCGGTTCATGGTCACGCCGATGGTCGTGCTGCCCGTCGCGAGGAAGGCGGTCGCGGGCAACGTACCGCCGGCCGAACGGGAGTTGTACGTGGTGGTGGCGTCCGTGGAGAGGGATCACGGACACCAGTCGCCGAGATAGGCGGCACGGGTGTGCGGCTCGGCCTCCGCGTCCGTGAGCTGGGGACGGTTCTCCCGGACGGTGATCAGCGCGCCGGGGCCCGTGTTGCGGTACTCGGCGAAGCGCTGGCTCTGCCACGGGTAGGCGGCGGACATGTTCGCATAGGGCGCGACCGCGTCGATGCCGGCGTCCAGACGGGTGTCGCGGACGGTCAGCATCGGCCGGGCGGTCGGGTCCGAGCCGGGCACCCAGGGGCGGGCCAGCTTGTAGAACGCGTCCGGCGCGGCACTGCTGATCCCGCAGCGGGTGACCAGGTAACCGCGCGGGTCGGCGACGGCCGTGGACGGCGCGAAGACGAAGCCGTACGGGGCGCCGGCCAGGTCCGTGCGGTCCAGGGTGCGGAAGTGGCAGCGCTCGAAGACCGCCGTCGCCCGCCCGAAGACGAAGTCCACGTCCCCTTCGACGTAACAGTCCCGGTAGTACTGCCGGGCGAAGGTGCCGAGCGCGATCGTGTCGGCGTACAGGGTGTCCTGGTGACCGAGGAAGCGGCACCGGTGGAACGCCGACCGGTCGCCCTGCACCTTGATCGCCACGGCCTGGGTGCCGGTGATCCCGGGGTGGTCACCGCGCAGCCAGTCGTTGGCGAAGGTCACCGCGCGGGCGGTGAAACCGTCGGTGCGCACGGTGGTCGTCGCCGACCCGGTGGTGCCGTAGGTGCCCGAACCATCGGGCCTGGGCGTGCCGTTGGCGTTGTCGTACACGACGACGACATCACGCGGGTCGCCGGAGGCGCCGATCCAGGTCATCTCGGATCCGGCGGCGCCGGGCAGGCCGGTCGCCGGGTCGACCGCTCCGACCGAGACCGTCTCGCGGTACACGCCGGGTGCGATGACCAGGGTGAATCCGGCGCCGGTCGCGGCGGTCACGGCGGCCTGCACGGTGGTGTGGTCGCCGAGACCGCCGGGGTGGACGTACAGCGTCCTCGCGTTCGGCCGCGCGGACGGCGAACCGTGGCGCCCGAACGGCGCCCGAACGGTGGCGCGGGCGGGGCCCGCGAGCACGGGAGCCAGCACGGCTCCGGTGCCCGCGGCGATGAACGCCCTTCTGCCGAGGGGCAGTCCGGTCATGGTCAGCAGATCCTTCCGGCGCCCGCGCGGTGGTCGACGATGCCGGGAACGGCCCTCGGCACATCGACCTTCGTCCGCAGGACCGGGGTCCAGCCGGCACCGGACCGGAGCGTCTCGGCGGGGATCTGCGCGTTGTGCACGGCGATCAGATCGGTGAGGACGCCGTTGACGTAGTTGTCGGACGCGGTCAGCGGCGCCTCCTTCCACTTCTTCAGGATCAGCCCGGCACCGACCGAGTCCGGCAGCGTGAACGCGTTGTGCTCCGCGACGAGCTGGGACTCCATGCCGATGCCGTAGCTGTAGCCGTAGGAGGAGTCGGCCACGAAGTGGTTGTTGTAGGAGTCCACTTGCCCGAAGCGCACGCGCGGGGCGCGCTCGACGAGGCCGGTGAACAGGTTGTGGTGGAGGGTGACCTTCAGATGGCCCCGGTCGACGGCGGCGGTCGCCGCGCTGTCGCTGTTGCCGATCAGGATGGTCTTGTCGTGGTCGGCGAAGACGTTCCAGGAGGCGGTCACGTAGTCGGCGCCCTTGACGATGTCCAGTTCGCCGTCGTGCTGCTCGTAGATCCGGCCGTAGTAGGCCGGCAGCGAACTGTCCGGGTGGTCGCCATCGGTGAACGTGTCGTGGTCGAGCCAGACGTGCGTGGCGCCGTAGACGACGGCGCTGTCGTACTCGGAGTTCCAGTTGCCGGTGTCGCCGTCGGTGGGGTCCCACTGCGGGAAGCAGTCGAGGGGGCTCTCGAAGGTGAGGTTGCGGACGATGACGTTGTCGACGTCCTTGATCTGGAGGCTCGCGCCCGTGAAGCCCGCGTTCTCTCCGACGCCGACGATGGTCGTGTTCGCCGGGACGTACGCCTTGATGGCGGCGTCCTGGTGGGCGGCGGAGGCGGCCCGCAGGTCCTCCTGCTCGCCGCTGACGACCTGGTCGTACCCCCACACCGCGGGGTCGTAGTCGGCGAGGTACTGATCGAAGTCGTAGCCGGGGGCGGCGAAGGAATCGCAGCCGGAGGCGTTGGCGTCGATCGTGCCCCTCACCTTGATGATCTTCGGCGCGCTGCCACCCGCGGCCAGCGCGGCCTTGAACTCCGCCCACGTCGTGACCGTGCTGACCTGCGCGGCGGCGGCGGCCGAGCCGCCGGTGGTGCCGGTCCCGTCGGACGCCCAGCCGTCGCCCGCGGCGAGCGTCTGCCGGCCGAGGTCGCGCGGACGGGCCTCGGCGGTGGTGCCGGTGACGGCGAGCACGAGGGCGGTGCAGCCGATCAGCGCGGCGGCTCTCCGTACGGTGACCGCACGCCAGCCTGTGGCATGCGCATGCCATTCCTGTGTGTGCATGGTGCGCCTCTCTTTCCTTCGGGTCCAGCGATTCAGGCAGGGGGCCAGGTGATCCAGGACTCGGGTATCCCGGCGTCCGGACGGCGTACGTCCCGGGGCGTGAGCACCCGGCGGCGCAGCAGCCCGGCCGCGACGAGACGGGCCACGGCGATGGCACCGGGCGGGTTGAAATGCGTGTTGTCCTGTTCGGTCGCGGTCCAGTTGAAGTACCGCTTCGTCTCCTCGGCGCCGAGCCGCTGCCACAGCGCGATGGACAGGGCCTGGATGTCGAGGAGCGCCACATGCTCGGCCGCGGCGAGCGCGCGCATCGACGCCGGGTAGTCGCCGTGCGTCGGCACCGCGTTGCCGTCGGCGTCGAACTTCCTGCGCTCCACCGGGGTCGCGAGCACCGGCCGGGCGCCCCGGGCCCGCGCCCCGTCGAGGTAGTGCCGCAGGCAGTCCTGGAACGTCGTCCATGGCTCGGTGTAACGCGTCGGGTCGGCGGTCTTCTCGTCGTTGTGCCCGAACTGGACGAGCAGGAGGTCGCCGGGCCGGATGACGTCGAGGATCGCGGCGAGTCGCCCCTCGTCGATGAAACTCTTCGAACTGCGGCCGTTCACGGCGTGGTTGGCGACCGTGACGTCCTCGCGGAGGAAGAACGGGAGGGCCATGCCCCACCCGGTCTCGGGTGCGGCGTCGGCGTACTTCTGGGCGGCGGTGGAGTCGCCCGCGATGTGGAGGGTACGCGGCCCGCGGTGCGGGGCGGCGAGCGCCGGGCCCGCCGCGGCGACGGCGAGCGGTAAGGCGGCCACGGCCGCCGAGGTGACCTGTCTGCGCGTGAGGGACACGGGCGTGTGCCTTTCGACAGAGGTTTCCGTAGAAGTCCGGCCGAGGTCCGGCCGAGAATTCGGCGGGGCGACGGGACTGCGGGGCGACGGGACTGCGGGGCGGCCGTGGCGCGACGGGCGCCACGGCCGGGCCCCGCGGGCGCGTCGGACTAGTGATGGGCCTTCCAGTCGGCCTGCGCCGTGTTGAGCTGGTCGGCCAGCGTGTCCAGGAAGTCCTTCACGCTCATCTTGCCGAGCAGCACCTTCTGGAAGCCGGGCTCGTTGTCGGCCTTGGAGATGGTGTTCCAGTCGGGCAGGTAGTAAGGAAGCTGCACGATCTTGGTGCCGGCGCCGTTCAGCGCCTCGGCGGCCAGCTTGGTCGGCTCGGCCTGCTGGATCCAGGCGTCCTTGGCGGCGTCGGTGTTCGCCGGCACCTGTCCCGCCGACTCGTTGAACTTGGAGTTCTCCTCCGCCGAGACGGCGAACTCGATGAACTTCCAGGCGGCCGCCTTGTTCTTGCCCGACTTGAACAGGCTCAGACCGTCGACCGGGTTGGAGATCTGCACCCGTGTGCCGTCGTCCAGGGTGGGGTTCGGGATGCCGCGGAACTTGCCGCCCAGCGCCTTCACGTGGTCCTGGTAGGAGCCGAGGTTGTGGCTCAGCATGCCGATGGTGCCGCTGTCCCACTGCGCGACCATCTTGGTGAAGTCGTTGTTGACGTCGGCGGACGGGGTGGCCTTCTTGTAGAGGGCGACGTACTTCTCCAGGGCCGCCACGTTCTTCGGGTCGTTGACGGTGGTCTTGTCGCCGTCCCAGAACGAGGTGATGCCGCTCTGGCCGTACGCCGCGTCCAGCGCCGGGGCGATGGAGCCCTCGCCGCCGCGAATGGTGAAGCCGAACTTGTTCTTGCCCTTGTCCGTGAGCCTGGACGCGGCGTCGTAGAACTTCGACCAGGAGGTCGGCGCGTCCAGGCCCGCCGACGTGAACAGGTCGGTGCGGTACCAGAGCGTGCCGTTGTTGGCGGAGGTCGGCACCTGGTAGAGCTTGTCTCCGCCGCTCGCGGACCGGCTGACATCGAGCAGGTTCCGGCTCAGCTTTCCGTTCAGCGCGCTCTTCTCGATCCGGCTGTCCAGCGGCTCAAGGGCCCCCTGGACGGCGACCTCGGCGAGCATGGCGGTGCCCACGCCTCCGACGTCGGGCAGACCGCCGCCCTGGATGGCGGTGTCGTACTTGGACTGCGCGCTCGCCGCCGGGATGCCGACGTAGTTGACCTTGATGTCCGGGTACTTCTTCTCGAAGTCGGCGATGATCTGCTTCCAGATGTCGGTGCGGACACCGCCGTTGTTGTCCCAGAAGGTGATCTCGCCCTTGCCGGAGCCCTCGGTGCCCTTGTCGCCCGCGCTGCCGCTGCCGTCGTCACCACAGGCGGTGACGGTCAGCGCGAGCACGGATCCGAGGGCGACGGCCACGGCGGCACGCCGGGCACCCGGGACGCGGGGCCTTCTCGGGCCGTTCGCCAGTGGGCCGTTCGCCAGCGGACTGTTCCCGAGTGGGCTGTTCCCGAGTGGGCTGATCTTCATCGGTCGGCTCTCTTCTTCCGGATCCAACGGAGTGGTGGGGTCGGTGAGGTGCCCTCGGAGATCGGCACCCGGCTGCTCAGGGAAGGGACGCGCCCTTCCCTCCACATCCGGCAAGCGCTTGCTACGGAGGTGCGACATTGCGGCTCCCAACAGGCGGACGAACACTGATGAACGCTGACGAACGACGGACGAACGCTGACGAACGGCGGACGGTGACCCTCAGGGGGCCGCGGTGACTCGGAAACGCGTGAAGGTGGCGGCCCCCGCGTGCCCCGCGCCGGACGGCGCGAGCGCGAACAGGCCCAGCAGGGCGCCGGTCCAGCGCCGGCCGGTCGCGGCGAAGACCTGCCCCGAGGGCTGCCGGCCGCCGCCGACGTCGTAGGAGAAGCGGCAGCGGGCTCCCGCGCCGATCTCGATCCACAGCCGGGCCCGGCCCTCGGGCGCCGGGCGTGCCGGAGCGGCGTCGCGCTCGCCCTCGCACCGGCCCGAGCGCACGGCGGGTGCCCCGACGGCCGCAGTCTCGGCGAACCGGTGCACGAGCCGTACCGATCCGCCCGGCTCGCGCTGAAGCCCGATCCAGCCGAACGCGTCCCCGAGCACCACGAGCCCGGCCCGCGCCCCGGGCTCCTCGCTGTCGAGGCACAGGTCGACCTGGACGGTGGCGGCCGCGCCGGGCATCCGCTGGGTGAGGACGTGCGGCAGTCGGCGCAGGTCGTGGGCGTCGGCCGTACGGACACAGGTCAGCCGCAGTCCGTCGCCGGAGTGCTGGGTGGCCCAGCCGTCCTGGGGGTTGGCGGTCCACTGCCACTGGCGCCCGGAACGGCCGCCGGGGAAGTCGTCGTCGGTGGCGGGCGCGGACGGCGGCTGGTCCGGCAGGTCCGGCTTGCGGTGGACGCCCACGGGGGCACCCCGGTCGCCGAGCACCGGCCAGCCGTCCGCACCCCAGCGCATCGGCTGGAGGTGGACCACCCGCCCGTAGGCCCCGCGCTGCTGGAAGTGCACGAACCAGTCCTCGCCCGCCGCCGTGCGCACCCAGCCGCCCTGGTGCGGGCCGTTGACGCGGGTGCTCCCCTGTTCCAGCACCACCCGCTCCTCGTAGGGCCCGAAGAAGCCGCGCGACCGGAAAGCGCCCTGCCAGCCCGTCTCGACTCCCCCGGCGGGCGCGAAGATCCAGAACCAGCCGTCGTGGCGGTAGACCTTGGGCCCTTCGAGGGTGAACCAGCCCGGGATCAGGTCGGCGTCGACGATCACCTTCCCCTCGTCGAGCAACGCGGTGCCGTCGGGGCACATCCGGTGTCCGGTGAGCCGGTTCTTCACTCCCGAACGGGACTTGGCCCAGGCGTGCACGAGATGGGCCTCGCCGGTCTCCTCGTCCCACAGCGGGCAGGGGTCGATGAGCCCCCGGCCCTCCTTCACCAGGTGCGGCCGGGTCCAAGGGCCTCTGATCTGCGGGGCGTTGACCTGGAAGATGCCGTGGTCGGGGTCACCCCAGAAGATCCAGAAGCGGCCGTCGTGGTGGCGCAACGCGGGAGCCCACACACCGCAGTCGGGCTTGGGGTTCCTGAACTCATGTGCGGGCTCGAGGCGTTGGAGGGCGTGCCCGACGAGGGTCCAGTTCACCAGGTCGCGCGAGTGCAGCAGCGGCAGGCCGGGGGCGCGGCCGAAGCTGGAGGCGGTGAGGTAGAAGTCGTCGCCGACGCGGAGCGGATCGGGGTCGGACCAGTCGGCGTCGAGGACGGGGTTGCGGTAGGTGCCGTCACCGAGGTCGGCGGAGGGCAGGGCCATCAGGGGCTCACCGCCTTGCGGACCAGCGCGGCGGCACCGGTCCGGTCGAGGGCGCCGTCGGCGACGACGGTGACGACCCGGCGTACGAGCGTGTCCCCCGCCTCGACGGTGAGCCGCCGGCCGGAGGCGAGCGAGGAACCGATGCCCGGGTACTCGGCGGCGCGGACGAACCACGGGTCGCGGCGGGTCCCCGCGGTCGCCCCGGCGAGGACGAGCGTCCAGCCGGCTCCCGCGAGGGCGAGCCAGTCGGCGGGGCGCGCGTGCACCGCTTCCTCGCCCTCGGTGTCGGCGGTGAACACGCGCGGGGCGGCCCGTTCCTTGGGGGCCCGCCAGAAGAAGCCTCCGTAGGCCGCGCCCGGCCGTCCATTGGTGGCGGGGCTGCCGATCGAGAGGACGCGCTCGGTGATGTTCGTGAGCGAGAAGGTGAAGTCCAGTGCCCAGGCACTGTCCGTGAGAGCGACGGCCGCGACCGTACGGCGTTCCCGCAGCAGTTCGGTGCCCGCGGCCGTCCAGCGCAGCTCCTCCACGAAGCCGTCCGGGTCGCGCAGTTGGAAGCCGGCGTGCCGCTGGATGCCGTGGTTGTCGAGCTCGGTCGGCCCCCGGTCGCGGACGTAGGTGCGTCCGCCCCAGAAGTTGTGCCCCTCGACGTCGGGTACGGCGACACCGACGCCGAGGTGGTGTGGGTGATCGGCCGGACCGGTCTCGGTGACGGCCGTGCCGGCCAGGGTGGTGACGGGGTGCAGGTACGGGCGCGGCGAGAGCCGGGCCGGCAGCGCGGGCCGGGTGACGTAGCGGGCGACGCGGCGGCCACCGATCCGCAGGACCATCAAGTCGTCGTTCATCCGGAGCTCACCTCTTTCGGGCGCGCCCAGGAGGCGCCGAGTTCGGAGTAGAGGGCGAGGGTGTCGGCGGCGGCCGCGACGAGTCCGTCGATGCCGGGCACGACCCGGCGTCGTTCGCCGGCGACCGTCCGCCAGGCGTCCGGGGGCAGTGCGACCGGGTCGGGGGCCTGCCGGATGGCTTCGACGACCTTCATGAAGGCGCCCGTCGACTCGGGCGTGACCAGCAGTTCGGCGCCGCCGGTCAGATGGTCGGCCAGGTTCTCCAGCAGGTCGGTGCGGCCGTACCGGATCTCCTCGGGGCCGTGTCCGGACCGCTGCACGAGCACCCGGTCCTGCTTGTACCAGAAGGTGATCCGGCCGCCGGTGCCGTGCACCAGGACGTACGGTTCGCCGGGGCGTTCGGCGCAGAGTGTGGCGGCGACGGTGATCCGGCCCCCGGTGGTCGTCACCCGTACGCACGAGGTGTCGTCGGACTCGATGTCGTTGGCGCGCAGCAGTTCGGTCCGGATCGCGGTGACGTCCTCGGCGCGGGTCGAGCCGTCCAGCGCGAGGGCCGTGGCGACGGCGTGGGCCAGCGGGTTCGTCAGGACCCCGTCGACGACGTCGGCGCCGTCGAGCCGGCGCCTGCCCGCCCAGGGCGCGCGACGGAAGTAGGCCTCGTCGCGGACCCAGGCGCCGGCCCCGCCGATTCCGGTGACCCGGCCGAGCGCGCCCTCGGTGATCATCTTCCTGATCGCCGGCACCGCGTGCGAGCCGAGCGACTGGAAGCCGATCTGGCAGACGGCTCCGGCCGCCGCGACGCCGTCGGCCATCCGCCGGAACTCGGCGTAGGAGGGCGCGGGCGGCTTCTCCAGGAGCAGGTGGACGCCCCTGCGCGCGGCGGTCAGCGCGAGGTCGGTGTGGGTGGGGATGGGGGTGCAGATCACCGCGACGGCGGCGCCGGTGGAGTCGAGGAGCGCCCCGAAGTCGGCGGACTGCTCGACGTGCTGTCCGCCCAGTTCCTCCTCGGTGAGCGGGTTCAGCTCGCAGACCCCGGCGAGGCGCACCAGTCCCTTGTCCTGGAGCCGGCGGATGTTGTCCAGGTGCCAGCGGCCGTGCCCCCGGGCCCCGGCGAGGACGACGGGCAGCGGCGTGCCGGCCGGGTGTCGGTCGCGGCCCTGGCGCGAGGGGGTGGTCATCCCTTCACCGCCCCGGCACTGAATCCGGTGATCAGCCATTTCTGGATGAAGGCGAAGACGACGACCACGGGGACGGCGGCGATGATGCCGCCCGCGGCGAGCGCGCCCAGGTCGACACTGTCGGAGCTCATCAGGGTGTTGAGGCCGACCGGGATGGTCTGCTTGCTCTGGTCGCTGAGGAACATCAGGGCGAACAGGAAGTGGTTCCAGGCGTGTACGAAGGCGAAGGAGCCGACGGCGATCAGTCCGGGCCGCAGCAGCGGGAGGACGACGATCCGGAAGGCGTCGAAGCGGTTGCAGCCGTCCACCCAGGCAGCCTCCTCCAGGGTGTAGGGCACGTTCCGGATGAAGCCGCTGATGAGGATCATCGACAGCGGCAACTGGAAGACCGTCTCGGCGATGACGACGCTGACCAGCGAGTTGATCATCCGGAGCTCGGCGAAGATCTGGAAGAGCGGGACCAGGAGCAGGGCGCCCGGCACGAACTGGGAGCAGAGCAGCGCGAGCATGAAGCCGCGTTTGATCCTGAAGTCGAAGCGGGCGAGCGCGTAGCCGCCGGCGAGCGCGACGAGCGTGGTCATCACCAGGGTGGCGACGGCGATGATCACGCTGTTCTGGAAGTAGGTCCCGAAGCTGCGCTCGGTCCACACCTTGTCGAAGTGGTCCAGCGTCATGGGCCAGGGCACGAGGGAGGTGGATCCGGCGGGGCGCAGCGCGAAGAGCAGGATCCAGTAGAAGGGGACCAGGGTGAAGAGGAGGTAGCCGCCGAGGGGGACGTAGATCTGCCAGCGCGGGGCCTCGTCCCAGGCGCGCCGTTTCCTCGCCGTGCGCGGTCGGGGTTCCTCGACGGGCGGGGCGGGTGCGGCCGGGGCGATGGTCCCGGCGTCCTTGGTGATCACTTGTCCCCGCCTCCGAACTTGCTCAGCCGCAGATAGACGATCGAGCAGAACAGCAGAATCACGAACGCGACCGTGGTGAGGGCGGAGGCGTAGCCGAAGTTGTGGGCGTCGACGCTGGTGTTGGCGATGTAGAGCGGGAGGGTCGTCGTCTCGCCGGCGGGTCCGCCGCCGGTGAGCGTGTAGAGCAGGTCGACGTTGTTGAACTCCCAGACGGCGCGCAGCAGTGTGGAGAGGACGATCGCGTCCTTGAGGTGGGGCAGCGTGATGTGCAGGAACTGGCGGAGTCGGCTCGCTCCGTCGACCTCGGCGGCCTCGTACAGGTCCTTGGAGACGGACTGGAGGTCGGCGAGGATCAGGATCGCGAAGAAGGGGACCCCGCGCCACAGGTCCGCGACCACGGCCGCCGGGAAGACGGTGGAGGTGTCCGAGAGCCAGCTCGTCCCGTACGAGCCGATGCCCGCGTCGGCGAGGTAACGGGTGATGCCCGTCTGGGAGTTGTAGAGCAGCACCCAGATCGCCGAGGTCAGCACGCCGGAGACGGCCCAGGGCGAGAAGACCAGCGCGCGCCCGGCCGCCCGGCCGACGAAGGTCTGGTTGACGATCAGCGCGAGCGCTAGGCCGAACAGGAGCTGGAGGCCGACCTCGACGACGACCCATTGCGCGCTGAAGGTCAGCGTGTCCCAGAACTGGGGGTCGTCGGTGAAGGCGTGCACGAAGTTGTCGAGGCCCGCGTAGCCGTTGCGCCACGGTTTGGTCGGGTTGTAGTTCTGCAGGCTGTAGTAGAAGACGCTGATGACGGGATAGGCGATGAAGCCCAGCATCAGCAGCGCCGCCGGGGCGATCAGCAGATAGGGCAGCCTGCGCGGGGTCACGGAGGCACGGCGCCGCCGGGGTGGCGCGGGCGGTTTCGCCACGGCTGCGGCTTGGGCCATGACTGTTCTCCGTTCGCAGTGGGGCAGGTACAGCGAGTGCAGGAAGCGCTTGCTACGCGCTCATGGGTCGGGCGGTACTTTCCGTGTGCGGTCGTGGGGGCCTCAGCCGGCGTAGGGGTCCGGCACCTTGCCCGGACGGGCCAGGAACGCGAAGTCGCAGCCGGTGTCGGCCTGGGTGATCTGGTCGTTGTAGAGCGCGCCGTAGCCGCGTTCGTACCGGACGGGCGGCGGAGTCCACGCGGCCCGCCTGCGCTCCAGCTCCGCGTCGTCCACATGGAGCCGGAGCGAGCGTGCCGCGACGTCGAGGGTGATCAGGTCCCCGCTCCGTACGAGGGCGAGCGGGCCGCCGACGTGGGACTCGGGCGCCACGTGCAGCACGCAGGTGCCGTAACTCGTGCCGCTCATCCGGGCGTCGGAGATCCGCACCATGTCCCGGACGCCCTGCTTCAGCAGATGGCCGGGGATGGGCAGCATCCCGTACTCGGGCATGCCCGGGCCGCCCTTGGGGCCGGAGCCCCGCAGCACGAGGACGCTGTCCGCGGTGATGCCGAGCGACGGGTCGTCGATGGTCCGCTGCATCGTGCGGTAGTCGTCGAAGACGACCGCGGGACCGGTGTGCTTGAGCAGGTGCGGTTCGGCGGCGATGTGCTTGATGACGGCGCCGTCGGGGCAGAGGTTGCCGCGCAGGACGGCCACACCGCCCTCGGCCGCGACCGGGTTGTCCCGGGTGCGGATGACGTCGTCGTTGTGCACCCGGGCGCCCGCGAGCTGCTCGCGCAGGCTGTCGTGGGACACCGTGGGCCGGTCCAGGTGCAGCAGGTCGGTGATCCGGGAGAGGAACCCGGGCAGGCCGCCGGCGAAGTGGAAGTCCTCCATGAGGTACTTCCGTCCGCCGGGCCGGACGTCGGCGAGGACGGGCACGGTCCGGGCGATCCGGTCGAAGTCGTCCAGGGTGAGGGTGACACCGGCCCGTCCGGCCATGGCGATCAGATGGATCACGGCGTTCGTCGAACCGCCGATGCCGAGCACCGTCGTGACCGCGTCCGTGAAGGCCTCCGCGGTCAGGATGTCGGACAACGTCCGTTCCTTGTGGACGAGTTCGACGATCCTGAGTCCCGCCGCGGCCGCCATCCGGTCGTGCCCGGAGTCGACGGCGGGGATGCTCGACGCGCCGGGGACGGTGACGCCGAGCGCCTCCGCGGCGGCCGTCAGCGTGGACGCGGTGCCCATCGTCATGCAGTGCCCCGGCGACCGGGCGAGCCCGCTCTCCAGCTCGGTCATCTCACAGTCCCCGATGAGGCCCGCGCGCTTGTCGTCCCAGTACTTCCACATGTCGGTGCCGGAGCCGAGGACCTCGTTGCGCCAGTGGCCCGGGAGCATGGGCCCGGCGGGCACGAAGACGGTCGGCAGGTCGACCGAGGCGGCTCCCATGAGCAGCGCGGGCGTGGTCTTGTCGCAGCCGCCCATCAGCACGGCCCCGTCCACCGGATACGACCGCAGCAGCTCCTCGGTCTCCATCGCGAGCAGGTTGCGGTAGAGCATCGGGGTCGGCTTCTGGAACGTCTCGCTCAGCGTGGACACCGGGAATTCGAGCGGGAATCCGCCGGCCTGCCACACTCCCCGCTTGACGGCCTGGGCGCGGTCGCGCAGGTGCACATGGCACGGGTTGATGTCGGACCAGGTGTTGAGGATCGCGACGACCGGCTTGCCCAGGTGCTCCTCGGGGAGGTAGCCGAGCTGCCGGGTCCTGGCCCGGTGGCTGAACGAGCGGAGCCCGTCGGTGCCGTACCACTGATGGCTTCTGAGATCCTCGGGCCGTTTCACAGGGACCATCCGGCGGCTATGGCGGCGACCTCGGACCGCTCGTTCGCGGTCAGCGGCCGGCTCGGCGGGCGCACGTCACGGCGGCACAGGCCCAGCGAGGAGAGGGCTTCCTTGACGACGGTGACGTTGTTGGCGGAGGCGTCGGCGGCGCGCAGTTCCTCGAAGCGGCGGATCCGCTCCCAGACCTTCATCGCGGCCGGGTAGTCGCCGGACCGGAGGGCCTCGATCATGTTCAGCGAGACGGCCGGGGCGACGTTCACCAGGCCCGAGGTGAATCCGGTGGCGCCTGCGGAGAAGTACGAGGGGGCGTAGGGCTCGGCGAGTCCGGCCACCCAGACGAACCGGTCGAGGCCGGCGTCCCGCGCGAAGGACGCGAAGCGCGCCGCGTCGGGGACGGCGTACTTCACGCCGATGACGTTCGGGCAGGCGTCCGCGAGTTCGGCGAGCCGTGAACCCGCGAGCACCGGATTGCGGATGTACGGCACGACGCCCAGCTCCGGAACGGACTGGGCGATCGCCCGGTGGTAGTCGACCCAGCCGCCCTCCGAGACATAAGGGTGCACGGGCTGATGGACCATCACCATCGGCGCGCCGAGGGAGCGTGCGTGCCGCGCGGAGGCGACGGCGGTGGGCAGATCGTGTCCGACGCCGACCAGGACGGCCGCGCGGTCGCCGGCCTCCTCGACGGTCAACTCGGTTGTGGTCCGGCGCTCTTCGGGGGTGAGGGCGTAGAACTCGCCGGTGTTGCCGTTGGGGGTGAGGGTGCGGACGCCGCCGTCGATGAGCCGGCGCAGCAGGGCCCGGTGGGCGTCCCGGTCTATCGTGCCGTCCTCGGCGAAGGGCGTCACCGGGATCGCCACGACCTCGGCGAGTGCCGCCCGCTGGGTCTCGAACGTCGCTGTCATTCCTGTCCGTCCTCTTCCTGGCCCTGCGGGAAGGCCCGTCGCACGAACGAGGCGATGTGCGCGTGCAGCGCCGCGGCCGCGCCGTCGGCGTCACCGTCGAGGGCGAGGCGCAGGATCTCCCGGTGCTCGCTCGCCTCCCGCTCCCAGGAGGGATCGGAGGCCCAGGCGACCGCCGAGACGAGAGCCGCCTGGTCGCGCACCTCGTCGAGCATCCGGCCGAGCAGCGGGTTGCCGCAGGGTGCGTACAGGGCGCGGTGGAACTCCCGGTTGGCCAGGGACCGTTCGGCGGTGTCGGCGGCGCCGTCGGCACGGGTGAGCGCGTCGCGGGCGGCGTCCAGGGACGCCTTCCGGCGCACCACCCGCCGCAGCGCCTCGGGTTCGAGGAGCAGCCGTACGTCGTACACCTCGCGCGCCATGTCCGCGTCCACCATGCGCACCGTGACGCCCTTGTACTGGTTCATCACGACGAGCCCGGTACCGGCCAGGGTCTTGAGCGCCTCGCGCACCGGGGTCTTCGACACCCCGAACTGCGCGGCGAGGTCGGTCTCGACCAGAGCCTGCCCTGGGGTCAACTGCCCGGTGAGGATGCGGTGTTTGATCCCCTCCAGCACGAACTGCGTGCGGGACGGGATCGGGGTGGGCACAGAGGTCATGCGCGCCTCTCTGGTCTCACGTCTCGGATCACGGGAGCCGGGTGCCGGCCGTGGACGGCGGTTCCCGGTCTCGTGTATCGCGTCTCATATATGACGTACGAAGTACGACGCGTTGAAGGTAGGAGCGTGACCGTGTTTCGTCAACGCTTCCGACAGAGGAAGTTGCGGAGACGCGTGGGGTGCGGGGTGCCGGAAGGCCCGGATCTCCCGGATCCCTTCGCCCGGGGCGAGGTGCGTCGGATGTTCGCTCGCGCGATGTGGTCCTGGGGCACGCGAACGGGCCGCCCGGTCGGTGGGCGGCCCGTGACGTGTCGAGGGAGCGCCTGGACACGTGTGCTCGCGTGAACGGATCTTCCGTTACGGCTTCCGGCCCGGGTCACGGCCGCTGAGGCCGATCACGCGGTCGAGGAGCGGTGCGTCGTCGGGCACCGGCACGATGGGACCGAAGATGCCCCCGACGCGGGTCGGGTCGTCGGCCACGCCCATGAGGAACCGGTGTGTCACCCGCAGGGCGGTTTCGTCGGGTGCGTAGTCCTGGCCGGTGGCCCGCGCGAGGTCCCAGCCGTGCACGACCAGTTCGTCGGCGGCGACGGCCGCCGCGACCTCGGCCGGGAGTGTCACTCCGCCCGCCCGGGTCGTGCCGGTCCAGGCGGCTGGGTCCCGCCAGGCGTCGGCGAGTTCGTCGAGCGCCTTCGGCAGGGCCTCGCGCCAGCCCGGCTCGATGTCGGGCACGGCGACGGTGGGGCTGGTGTCGGTCGCCGGGCCCAGGTCCTTGCGCCCGGCATCGCGAAAGGCGACGGCCAGTCCGGCCAGATGCCCGAGCAGGTTGTGCACCGCGTACTGCGGACAGGGGGTCGCCCCGTCGAGCTGCGCGTCCGTGACACCCTCCGCGAGGCGTGCCACGACGAGGGCCTGCGGCCCGAAGTCGAAGGTCTGGCCGGTCATCCGATTCTCCTCAGTACGCGTATTCGTCTGCTTGTCCGGTTCGGGGACCCGCGGGACCACGGGCCGCTCCCGTGAGCGAGACCCGTCGGGGCACCTTCGCTCGCGAGTCCCGCGGGACGGGCCCCACGGGGTACACCCGTGAGCGAAGCCGTAGGCACACCCGTGAGCGAAGCCGTGGGTGCACCTGCGGGCGCACACCCGCGAGCGAAGCCCGTGAGGCGGGCCCGTGGGTGCACTCCCGTGGGGTAGACGCCGTCCGTACCGGAAACTCATCGGTTCCCTGGACCGAAGGTTCCCGCACCGGGGCCGCCGGACGGCCCGACACCCGGCCGCCCGCTCCTCCGTATGCAGCAGCGGCGCAGGCGGGCGGACCACCCGGGACCGAAGCTGGGCGTGCCCTGGCCCCGCCCGACTCGGGAGACCCTCCATGCCACTGCCCCGCCGCCCCCGGCTCCGTACGTCCCTCGGCGCCCTGCTGGCCGCCGCCTGCCTGACCGGTGCCGTGTCCGGACCGGCCGACGCCGGCTCCGGTTCCGGTTCCGGCTCCGCGGACCGCGACCGCGCCCTGCGGCAGCAGCTCGAAGCGTTGGTGCGCAGCCCCGGCGGCCCGCCCGGAGTCATCGCCGTCCTGCGCCGCGGCGGCGAGTCCCGCATCGTGCGCGCCGGGGTCGCCGACCTGGACAGCGGACGTCCGATCGACCCGGACGACCACACGCGGATCGCGAGCACGGCGAAGGCGTTCAGCGGTGCCGTGGCACTGCGTCTGGTGGACCGGCGCGCGCTCTCCCTCGACGACACGATCGGCCGCCGGCTGCCGTCCCTGCCCCGGCAGTGGCGTGCCGTGACGCTGCGCCAGCTCCTGAACCACACCAGCGGGCTTCCCGACTACTCGCAGGACCCCGAGTTCCTCAGGATCCTCACCGCCGATCCGCGCCACCACTTCGACTCGCGCCGGCTGCTCGACTTCGTGGCCGACGAACCACTGCTGTTCCGGCCGGGGTCGAAGTACCAGTACTCGAACTCGGACAACATCGCGGTCGCGCTGATGGCCGAGGCGGTCACGGACCAGCCCTACGAGCAGTTGCTGCGGGGGCTCGTCTACCGGCCGCTCGGCCTGCGCGACACGAGCCTCCCGCAGGGCTACGAGCTGCCCGAGCCGTACATGCACGGTTACGACGTCACGCCGCCGAATCCCCCGGAGGACGTCAGCGAGCTGATCAGCGCGTCGGGCGTGTGGGCGTCGGGCGGGATCGTCTCGACCCCGGCGGACCTGACCCGGTTCATCCGCGGGTACGCGGGCGGGGCCCTGATCTCCAAGGCCACCCTGCGCGAGCAGCGCCGATGGATCGACGGGGCCTCCGAGCCGGCGGGTCCCGGCAGGAACAAGGCGGGAGCGGCGATCTTCCGCTACTCCACCCGCTGCGGAGTGGTCCTCGGCCACACCGGCAACTTCCCCGGCTACACCCAGTTGATCGCCGCCACGCCGGACGGCCGGAGGTCCCTGACCTTCACACTCACCACCCAGGTGAACAAGACGAACAAGCCCGAACTGCTGGAGCGGCTGCGGACGGTCGAGGAGAACTTCGTCTGCGCGCTGCTGAAGGACTGACGCGCGCCGGCGGGCGCCCGCAGCTCCGGGCGCCCGCTCCCCTCAGAGCGTTCACCTTCAGACCATTGCAACAGACCGAACAGTTAACGTTGCGTTAGAGTCAGCATCATTGCAATGAAATCTCGGCAGTCACCTGCAAGAACAGCAGAATTACGCAACAAGCATGTTGCCCGATCCTCGAATGCAACGTAGCGTTTCCAATGTCAGAAACACAGGGAACGCACGCGAAGCAGACCATGGAGAGCATCATGCAGAAGTTCGACACCACCGCCCCCGTCTCCGCGATCATCGACATCCCGGCGGGACACATCCGCTTGATCGCCGCCGACCGCACCGACACCATCGTCGAGGTCCTGCCCGCAGACGCCTCCAAGGGCCGCGACGTGAAAGCGGCGGAGCAGGCCGAGGTCTCCTACGCCGACGGCGTCCTGCGCGTGGAGATCCCGGGGGCGAGGAACCGGGGCCTCGGCCCGTCCGGGTCCGTCGAGGTGACCGTGCGGCTTCCGGCCGGCTCCCGTGTCGAGGCGAAGGCGGCCGCCGCCGGGTTCCGCGGCGTGGGACGGCTCGGCGACGTCACCTTCGAGGGCGGCCACCGCTCGGTCGAGCTCGACGAGGCGGACAGCGTCCGCCTGACCGGCCTCGACGCCGACATCTCCGTCGGCCGCCTGCACGGCCCGGCCGAGATCAGCACCCAGAAGGGCGACCTGACCGTCAGCGAGGCCGCCCGCGGAACGCTCACGCTGAGCACGCAGAAGGGGGACATCACCGTCGGCGCCGCCCCCGGGGTCTCCGCCGCCCTGGACGCCGGCACCACCCTCGGCCGGATCAGCAACGCGCTCACGAACGCCGGCGCCACCCCCGGCCTGACGATCCACGCGACCACCGCCCACGGTGACATCACCGCCCGCACGGTGAAGGGCTGAAGGCACGACCCGCTCCGCCCCCTACCGCCCCCGTCCGGGGCGGCGGGGGCGGAGCGATGAGGTCCCGCGACAGGTCCGAGGAGCCGGAAACCCCCTCTAGGGCCTGTCTGACAATTCCCGTCTGCCTGGCTCTAGTCCAGCCCCGCCAACGCCCGCCGCACGGCCTCCAGATCGGCGTCCGAGGCCAACCCCGCGTGATACAGCCGCAGTTCCGTGGCTCCGAGCTCGGCCGCGCGGGCCGCGTCGGCCGCCAGACCGTCCGGCCGGCCCCCCATCCCGGACACCACGGTGAAGTTGGCGGCCAGCACCCTCCCCCGCGCTCCCGCCCGCACCGCGTCCGCGAACGGCGTCAGCAGGCCCGCGCCTCCGGTGCACGGCACGACCACACCGTCGGCCGCGGACAGGATGTGGCCGGGGTCCACCCCGGCGTTGGCGCCGCAGTGGAAGGAGACGGGGTCGGCGTGCAGCAGCACCTGGAACCCGGCCGGCGCGGCGGAACGGACCGCCGAGACCGTCTCCTCCTGGAGCGAGCGGGCCACCTGGTCGCGCCAGACGCGGGTGGCCGCCGCGGTCCCCGCCCCGAGCAGCTTCTCCACCCCGGCCCAGCCGCCGCCGGACGGCTCCCCCCGCCACACCGGCTCCAGCGCCCCGCGCACGAAGGACGCCAACTCCTCCGCGTCCAGGCCCTGTCGGCCGTATCCGTCCGCGCACACGGCGCAGAAACACAGGGACATCAGATACTGCCCTGCGTCCCCGAGCGGCACCCCGCCGGTTTTGTCGTGGGCGTGCAGATGGGCGAGCCCGTACCAGCCGAGCGACTCCAGTTCCGTACCCGTGGCACCGGGCCGGACCGCGGCCTCCACCGCGAGGTCGGCCAGGTAGGCACGGGTGGCGGGCTGGGCGACGCAGGGGGCCCAGGGATAGCGGTCCCCATGGGCGTTGACGACGGAGGTGGCCGGATGTTCCTCCCCCATACGGGAGTTGTGCGCGAGCACGACCCAGGTGTGGACGTCGAGCCCCGCCCCGGCGAGCGCGGCGGCGGCCTCGCCGTACGCGTCACCGGGCGCCCAGTCGCCGGCCGGGTACGGGCGCAGGGCCCGGCCTCGCCACCGCGCCTCGTCCACGGGAAAGAGCACGGCGGCGTGCGCGGCGGTGACGATCCGGTGCCGCGGGTGGCGAGGGGTCAGCGCGCGCGTGGAGTGATAGGCGGACGCGAGCGTCACCTGGCGGACGCCGAGAGCCGCGGTCCTGGCGGCGGCCTCCGGGTCCCCGTTGACGTCCCAGGGGTAGAGGAACGCGGACGTCCTCACATGCCCTCCTCGATGAGCGCGTACCCGCGGTCGATGAGCTGCGCGAGCTGCTTGACATGGTCCTCGGCCGGTTCGTGCAGCGGGGGCCGGACCTCGCCGACGTCCAGTCCGCGCAGCCGGACACCCGCCTTGACGAGGGCGACCGCGTAGCCGCGCCCCCGCGCCCGCAGGTCGACGAAGGGCCGGTAGAAGCCGTCCAGCAGCCGGTTCACCGTGGCGTCGTCCCCGGTGTTCAGGGCGCGGTGGAAGGCCAGCGCGATCTCGGGGGCGAAGCAGAAGACCGCCGAGGAGTAGAGCGTGATCCCCAGCCCCCGGTAGGCGAGCCCGGTCAGTTCGGCCGTCGGCAGACCGTTGAAGTAGAGGAAGTCGCCGGGCGCCTCGCTGCGTACGGCGCTGACGATCCGCTGCATCAGGTCCAGGTCGCCGAGCCCGTCCTTGAAGCCGATGATCCCCTCGGTGCGGGCGAGTTCGACCACACTCGCGGGGGTGAAGACGGCGTTGTCGCGCTGATAGACGACGACGTCCAGGGAGGTGGCGGCGGCGATCTCCCGGTAGTGGCGGAGCAGCCCCTCCTGCCCGGCCGTCACGAGATACGGCGGCATGGCGAGCAGCCCGTCGGCACCGGCGGCCTCCGCGAGGCGCGCGTAGCGCACGGCGAGAGCGGTTCCGTATCCGGCGCCCGCGACCACCGGGACACGCCCCTCGGCCGCCTCCACCGCGGCCCGTACACAGGTCTCGAACTCCTCGGGCACGAGCGCGTGGAACTCGCCGGTGCCGCAGCACGCGAAGACCGCCGCCGCGCCCGCCTCGACACCGCGCCGGACATGCTCCCGGTAGACGCCGGGGTCGACGGTGCCGTCGGGGCCGTACGCGGTGACGGGGAAGAAGAGCGGCCCGCTGGGGATGCTCAGCCGGGCGGCAAGAGGGGCTGACGTCACGGACTCTCCCTTAAAAGGTGCCCATCGAGTGCATGTTTCTGATCCATGTCCATATCTCTGAACTCGCCCACGCTAAGCCGCCGCCTCGGGGCTGGTCAAGCACGCAAACCCGCAACTCGAAGGCGGATTTCCCCCCTCCGCGCGACACTTGACGCGGCACGTCAGCGCTCCTTAGCGTGTCCATGAATGTGAATGTCATACACAGATACGGCTGACTGGCGGACCCCGCCGACCGCCCCGCGACACCCCGGCCCCGGCACACCCGCCCGCACGGAGGAGACCCCCATGCCCGCTCCCCGCACCGTTCTGCTCACCGGCGCCGCCGGGGGACTCGGCAGCCTGATGCGCGGGCTGCTGCCGGCGTACGGCTACGAGCTGCGCCCGCTCGACATGCTCCCGGTCGCGGGCGAACCGGAGGCGATCACCGCGGACCTCGCCGACCGGGCGGCGCTGCGCGAGGCGGTACGGGGCGTCGACGCGATCGTCCACCTCGCGGGCATCTCCCTGGAGGCCTCCTTCGACAAGATCCTCAAGGCCAACATCGAGGGGACGTACAACCTGTACGAGGCGGCGCGCGAGGAAGGCGTACGCCGTGTCGTCTTCGCCTCCTCCAACCACGCGGTGGGCTTCACCCCGCGCCCGGTGGGCGACGGCCCCCTGATCCCGGTCGACACCCCGCGCCGCCCCGACACCTTCTACGGGCTCTCCAAGTCGTTCGGCGAGGACCTCGCCCAGCTCTACTGGGACAAGCACGGCCTGGAGACCGTCTCGGTGCGCATCGGGTCCTGCTTCCCGGAGCCGACGAGCGTGCGCATGCTCTCGGTGTGGATGAGCCCCGAGGACGGCGCCCGCCTCTTCCACGCCGCCCTGACCGCCAAGGACGTGGGGCACTCGGTCGTCTACGGCTCGTCCGCCAACACCCGTCTGTGGTGGGACCTTTCGTCGGCGCGGGCCCTCGGCTACGAACCGCGCGACGACTCCGAGCCGTACGCGGAGAAGCTCATCGCCGAACAGGGGGAGCTCGACCCCGCCAACCCGGACCACGCCCACCTGGGCGGCCACTTCACGACGCACCCGCCGATCTGGCCGTACTGACCACGGCCGAAAAGGCGGGGACGTCGGGCGGACAGCGAATCCGCCCGGCGCGGGGACGGGCGGACAGCGGAACCGCCCGGCAAGAGGCGGGCGGGCCGGAAACGGGCCCGCCCGCCCCCGCGTTCGGGCACGGCCCCTGCCCGATCCCCCCGCTCCCCCTGCTCCGCCCCAGGTCCGCCGCGGGCGGCCACGGCGCCGAACGGGCACAGCCGGGCAGCATCAGGCCCGTAACAGGCCTGGTCAGTGACGGACACCCGCTGTAGAACTTCCCTCATGGGCCCCTCAGGGTCCGAACGGGCAGTTGGCGACAGTGCGCGAGGGAACGGGTGACGGCGATGACGGGCAGGACGGCGGAGGAGCGGCAGCGCGAGATCGTCCGGACCGCGCGCCGCACGGGCTCGGTCGAGGTCACCGGACTCGCCGTCGAACTGGGCGTCGCGAAGGAGACCGTGCGACGGGATCTGCGCACCCTGGAGGATCACGGGCTGGTGCGCCGCACCCACGGCGGCGCCTACCCCGTGGAGAGCGCCGGTTTCGAGACGACGCTCGCCTTCCGCACCACGAGCCATGTGCCCGAGAAGCGCCGGATCGCCGCCGCCGCGGCCGAGTTGGCCCGGGACGCCGAGACCGTCTTCGTCGACGAGGGGTTCACCCCGCAGCTCATCGCCGAAGCCCTGCCCCGGGACCGGCCGCTGACCGTGGTGACCGCCTCCCTCGCCACCGCCGGGGCGCTCGCCGAGGCCGAGAACACGAGTGTCCTGCTGCTCGGCGGCCGGGTCCGCCCCGGCACGCTCGCGACCGTCGACCACTGGACGACGAAGATGCTCGCCGGCTTCGTCATCGACCTCGCGTTCATCGGCGCCAACGGCATCTCCCGCGAACACGGCCTCACCACCCCCGACCCGGCGGTCAGCGAGGTCAAGGCGCAGGCGATCAGGGCCTCCCGGCGCACGGTCTTCGCCGGTGTGCACACCAAGTTCGGCGCCGTCAGCTTCTGCCGGTTCGCCGGCATCGGCGCCCTGGAGACGATCGTGACGAGCACCCTGCTCCCGGCCTCCGAGGCGCACCGCTACTCATTGCTGGGCCCCCAGGTCCTCCGCGTCTGAAAGCCCTGCCGCCCACGCCCCCGACGACCCGACCACCCCCTCTCCCCCCGCCCCCTGCGTCCACGTCGGTCCCGAGGCACCCCCACGCCTCACCCCACGCCTCACCTCACCCCTTATCTCCCCATTTCCCTTGTTTCTCCCCATCCCCAGGAGTGATCCATGCGAACCCCGAGCCGGCGGAGGCCGCGCGCACTGCTCGCCGCGGCCGCCGCAGGGACGCTGCTCTCCCCGCTCCTCTCCGGCTGCTGGACCGGAGCGGGCGGGTCGGGCTCCGGCGGGAACTCCATCAACGTCCTGATGGTCAACAACCCGCAGATGGTCGAGCTGCAGAAGCTCACCAAGGCCCACTTCACCCGAGAGACCGGCATCAAGGTGAACTTCACCGTCCTGCCGGAGAACGACGTCCGCGACAAGATCAGCCAGGACTTCGCCAACCAGGCGGGACAGTACGACGTCGCCACCCTCTCCAACTACGAGATACCGATCTACGCCCGCAACGGCTGGCTGCACGAGATGGACTCGTACGTCCGCCAGGACAGCGGATACGACGAGCGGGACATCCTCGAACCCATGCGGCAGTCGCTGACGGCCGCCGACGGAAAGCTCTACGGGCAGCCGTTCTACGGCGAGTCGTCCTTCCTGATGTACCGCAAGGACGTGTTCGCCGCGAAGAACCTGACGATGCCCGCGCACCCGACCTGGCAGCAGGTCGCCGGCCTCGCGGCGAAGGCGGACGGCGCCGAGCCCGGTATGAAGGGCATCTGCCTGCGCGGTCTGCCCGGCTGGGGCGAGGTCATGGCCCCGCTCACCACCGTGGTCAACACCTTCGGCGGCACCTGGTTCGACAAGGACTGGAAGGCGCGCCTGGACTCCCCCGAGTTCGAGAAGGCCACCAGGTTCTACGTGAACCTCGTCCGCGAGCACGGCGAGTCCGGCGCCGCCCAGTCCGGGTTCGCCGAGTGCCTGAACAACATGACCCAGGGCAAGACGGCCATGTGGTACGACGCCACCTCCGCCGCGGGCCTGCTGGAGGCCAAGGACTCCCCGGTCAGGGGAAAGCTCGGCTACGTCCCGGCCCCCGTCGAGAAGACCGGGTCCTCCGGCTGGCTCTACACCTGGGCGTGGGGACTCCAGAAGGCCTCGCACAACCCGGACAAGGCCTGGAAGTTCATCTCCTGGGCCTCCGGCAAGGGCTACGAGCAACTGGTCGGCGACACCGCCGGCTGGTCGAACGTCCCCGCGGGCAAACGCGCTTCGACGTACACGAACGCCGCCTACGTCAAAGAGGCCGCGGCCTTCCAGGACATGACCCGCCAGGCCATCGAGGGTGCCCGGCCACGTGACCCCGGCGTCCAGCCGCGTCCCGCGCCCGGCATCCAGTTCGTCGGCATCCCCGAGTTCACCGACCTCGGCACCAAGGTCTCGCAGGAGATCAGCGCGGCCATCGCCGGACGCCAGTCCGTCGACGCGGCCCTGAACACGTCCCAGGAACTCGCCGAGAAGATCTCCAAGGAGTACGAGGGCCGATGACCGCCACGACAACGGCCCGCGTGGCCGCTCCCCCCGTACGCACCCACGGACGGCCGTCGCCCCGGCTGCGCGCCTGGGCCGCCCGCGGCCCCCTGCTCCCGGCCCTGATCTTCATGATCGCGGTGACCCAACTGCCCTTCGTGGCCACGCTGGTGATCTCGTTCTTCGACTGGAACGCCCTCTACCCGAAGGCCCGCCGCTTCACCGGCTTCGGCAACTACACGGAGGTGCTGACCGACGCGGGCCTGCGGCACTCCGTCTGGACGACGGTCCTGCTGACCGTCACCGTGGTCCTCGTCAGTCTCGCCCTCGGCCTGGTCCTCGCCCTGCTCCTGGACCGGCGGTTCCGGGGCCGCGGCATCGTCCGCACCCTGCTGATCGCACCGTTCCTGGTGGTCCCGGTCGCCGCGGCCCTGCTGTGGAAGCACGTGCTGTACAACCCCGAATACGGCCTGCTGAACGGTCTGTTGCACTACGTAGGCGGCCCGGCGCCCGACTGGATCTCGGACACCCCGCTGCTCGCGGTCGAGGCGTCCCTGGTCTGGCAGTGGACGCCGTTCATGATGCTGATCCTGCTCGCCGGCCTGCAGAGCCGCGACCACCAGCAGATCGAGGCGGCGCGCGTGGACGGCGCGAACGACTGGCAGGTGTTCCGCCATCTCACCCTCCCCCACCTGCGTCGCTATCTCGAACTGGGGGCGCTGCTGGGCTCGATCTACATCGTGCAGAACTTCGACGCGGTCTTCACTATCACCTCCGGCGGCCTGGGCACCGCCAACCTGCCCTACACCGTGTACCAGAGCTTCTACCAGGCCCACGAGAACGGCCTCGCCTCCGCCGCGGGCGTACTGGTGGTCATCGGCTCCATCGTCATCGCGACCTTCGCGCTGCGCGTGGTGTCGTCCCTGTTCCGCGAGGAGGGGTCCCGCTGATGCGTACCACCACGACACGCCTCCACCCCCGCCGTGCCGGGGGAGCCGGCCTGGGCCTGGCCGCCTGGGCACTCGGCATCGTGTTCTTCCTGCCCATCGCGTGGATGGCCCTGACGTCCTTCCACTCCGAACCGGACGCGGCGAAGAACCCGCCGGCCTTCGGCGCGGCCCTGACCCTCGACGGCTACCGGGAGTTCTTCGGCACGGGCGGCGGCGCGAGCCCCTGGCCCGCGCTCGTCAACTCCACGGTCGCGTCGGTGGCCTCGACCCTCCTCGTCCTGCTGCTGGCCTTCCCGGCGGCGTACGCCCTCTCGATCCGTCCGGTGAAGAAGTGGACGGACGTCCTGTTCTTCTTCCTGTCGACGAAGATGCTGCCGGTCGTGGCGGGCCTCCTCCCGATCTATCTCTTCGCCAGGAACACCGGCACGCTCGACAACATCTGGCTGCTGGTCGTCCTCTACACCTCGATGAACCTGCCGATCGCGGTGTGGATGATGCAGTCGTTCCTCGCCGAGGTCCCCGTCGCGGTGATCGAGGCGGCGCGGATCGACGGCGCCCGACTGCCGACGGTCCTCACCCGGGTCGTAGCCCCCATAGCCCTCCCCGGCATCGCGGCGACGGCCCTGATCTGCTTCATCTTCAGCTGGAACGAGCTGCTGTTCGCCCGGGTGCTCACGGGTGTGGTCGCCGGGACCGCCCCTGTCTTCCTGACCGGATTCATCACCAGCCAGGGCCTGTTCCTCGCGAAGGTGTGCGCCGCGTCGCTCGTCGTCTCCCTGCCGGTGCTCGCCGCGGGGTTCGCCGCCCAGGACAAACTGGTCCAGGGCCTGTCTCTCGGAGCCGTGAAATGAAGGCCGCAGTCATCGAGTCCCTGGGCCGTGCCGTCGTGGCCGAGGTCCCCGACCCGACGCCCGGCCCCCGCGAGGTCGTGGTGGAGGTCGCCGCCTGCGGCCTGTGCGGCACCGATCTGCACATCCTCCAGGGCGAGTTCGCGCCCGAGCTGCCGATCGTGCCGGGTCACGAGTTCGCGGGCACGGTGGTCGGCGTCGGCACCCGGGTGACCGAGCTCGCGGTCGGCGACCGGGTGGCCGTCGACCCGTCCCTGTACTGCCACGAGTGCCGCTACTGCCGTACGGGCCACAGCAACCTCTGCGAGCGGTGGGCCGCGATCGGCGTGACCACCGCGGGCGGCGCCGCCCAGTACGCGACCGCGCCCGTCGCCAACTGTGTGAAGCTCCCCGAACACGTCGCCACCCAGGACGCGGCCCTGATCGAACCGCTCTCCTGCGCCGTCCGCGGCTACGACGTCCTGCGGTCCCGGCTCGGCGCCCACATCCTGGTCTACGGCTCCGGAACGATGGGCCTGATGATGCTGGAGCTCGCCAAGCGCACCGGCGCGGCGAGCGTGGACGTCGTCGACGTGAACCCCGAACGGCTGGCCACCGCCCAGCTGCTCGGCGTCTCCGCGGCCGCGGCGAACGCCGACGAGCTGGACCGCTCGCAGGGCTGGGACGTGGTCGTCGACGCGACCGGAAACGCGGCGGCGATCCAGGACGGCCTGGACCGGGTGGCGAAGGCGGGGACCTTCCTCCAGTTCGGCGTGGCGGACTACGCGACCCGGGTCACCATCGACCCGTACCGCATCTACAACCAGGAGATCACCATCACCGGTTCGATGGCCGTCCTGCACAGCTTCGAACGCGCGGCGGAGCTCTTCGCCGCGGGCGTCCTCGACCCGTCGGTCCTCATCAGCGACCGCCTCCCCCTGACGAGCTACCCCCAGGCACTGGAACAGTTCGCCTCGGGCGTGGGCCGCAAGATCGTGGTAGTGCCCTGAGACTCATGCACCCGGAACCAGTCGACCGCCCGGCCCCGCCCCGCCCCGAAAAGCCATGCCTGCCATGCCTCCCCTTCCCCCCTCTTCACCTTCACCCTTCACCCTTGGGTAAGGGAACGGTAAAGCGCCCCCGCTCGTTACCCCAGTCATGACAGCTATGACGCCCGGCTCGAACATCCCTCTCCCCGTCTCCCGCGTGACGGTGGACGTCACCGCCCCGGTGCGGCTCGACGTGTCGAGCCTGCTGCTCACCGCCGACGGCAAGGTGCGCTCCGACGACGACTTCATCTTCTACAACCAGCCCAACGGCCCCGGTGTCACCTACCGGTCGGGCGGCGGCACCGCGCCCGACGCGATCACGGTCGACACGGCCGCGGTGCCGCCGGGCATCGAGAAGATCGTCGTCACGGCGAGCCCCGACGCGGCGGGGCAGTCGTTCCAGGGCATCGAACCGACGGCCACGATCCGCAACGCGGACGACAGCACGGTCCTGGCCAGCTTCACCCCGCCCCGGCTGGGCTCGGAGACGGCCCTCGTGATCGTCGAGATCTACCTCCGCAACGGCGTCTGGAAGGCCCGCGCGGTCGGCCAGGGCTACGCGAACGGCCTGGCGGGCATCGCCACCGACTTCGGCGTGAGCGTGGAGGAGCCCGCCCCGGCCGCCCAGCCCGCCCCCGCGGCCCAGCCCCCGGCCGCGGACCCCCGCCTCTCCGCCCCGCAGTCCCCGGCCGCTCCCCCGGTCCCGCCCATGCCCCCGGCGCCGCCCGCCGCCACCGGCAAGATCAACCTGGACAAGGGCCGGGTCAGCCTCCAGAAGAACCAGACGGTGTCCCTGGTCAAGGGCGGCGCGCCGCTGCTCTCCAAGGTCCAGATGGGCCTCGGCTGGGAACCGGCGTTCCGCGGCAAGGACATCGACTTGGACGCCTCGGTCATCGCGTACGGCCCGCAGCGCAACCACATCGACAGTTGCTACTTCGGCAAGCTCTCCATCGTGAACGGCGCGATCAAGCACTCCGGCGACAACCTCACGGGCGAGGGCGGTGGGGACGACGAGGTGATCACCGTCGACCTCGGCCGTCTCCCCCAGGAGGTCACCGGCCTGGTCTTCACGGTCAACTCCTTCTCCGGCCAGAAGTTCACCGAGGTGGCCAAGGCCTACTGCCGCCTCATCGACGCCGCCAGCGGCGAGGAACTCGTCCGCTTCGACCTCACCAACGCCGAGGCCCAGACGGGCGTGATGATGGCCAAGCTGATCAAGCAGTTCTCCGGCGAGTGGGACATGACGGCGATGGGCAACTTCGTCAAGTCCCGCACAGTCCGAGGCATGGTGAAGCCGGCGGCAGAGTCCCTCTGACCCACGGCGAACCCCCACGGCCGGGGGCGAATCATTCCCCGGCCGGGGCTGGAATGGTCACCACGACGCACGCGCAGTCGGACTCCGGCGCGAGGGGCCGTGCCGGTACATCGATGCCCGTCGCCACCGACGCCCACCCCTCACCCAACGGCGACGGGCTGATGCACCGGGGGAA
>NZ_JBSFZS010000101.1:0-29141 GCF_053600395.1 Streptomyces sp. NPDC005070
CCGAGGTCGACGCCGATGAAGCCGTCCGGCTCGTACTGCTCGGCCTCGGGCACGTCACAGGTGGCGACGAGGTAGAACACGCCGTCCCGCTCGACTAGGTCGGATTCGCCATGCCGGTGCGCCTGGAGCATCTGGAGCGCATCGGCGGAGCACACGAACGGCACGTTCCTGACCCGGCCGTCCATAGTCCAGATGGACACGGTCCGCTGGTCGTACTGCCAGCTCAGGCAGCGGTCGTCATACGGCTGGGCAGCCTCGGGCCGAAAGACGACCGGCTTGGACTCGGCCTTGCGGCGACGCCTGGAACCCTCCTTGCCGAGGTTCCCGGCCCGAATGTTGGCCTTGAGCGTGGTGTACGAGTCGCGCACCTTCTTGATGACATGCTGCGCGGCCTGCGCTCCCAGCCCCCGCGCTTTCAGCTCGGCGTAGGTGTGTTTGCGCAGCTCGTACTCACGCGGCACGCCGTGCCCGAATGCCACCTCCGACACCCAGTTCGCAGCGTCATTGACCGTGCGCAGGGTGCGCTCAAGCACGGAGGCCTGCACGGCATCCGGCATGAGTTTGACCTGTGTCCCGATCTTCACAAGCGTAATCGTAGCATTGCTCTATGTCACCACGCTGGGAACCGAACCCCGACATCCGCAGGGGCCGTAGCGTCGTCTACACCCTCCACGCGCACTTGGTCTTCACCCCCAAATACCGGCGCGGACCATTCACCGACGAGATCCTTCGGCGCTGTGAAGAGGTCATGCGTGACGTGTGCACCGACTTCGGCGCGGAACTGCGGGAGTTCAACGGCGAACGCGATCACGTCCACCTGCTCGTGCACTACCCGCCCAAGGTCGCCATCTCCCGACTCGTAGGCTCCCTCGGTGTCTCCGCCCGGCGCCTGCGGCAGGAGTTCCCCGGCCACATCCGCAAGTACCTGTGGGGTGAGCACTTCTGGTCGCCGTCCTACTTCGCCGCCTCGTGCGGGGGCGCCCCGCTCGCCGTCATCAAGGAGTACATCGAGAACCAGAAACGTCCCGGCTGAGGCCAACAGCGCAGACCCGCGCGGGCCCGCGCGGGTCAGAACAGCGTCAAGAAGCGCTTCCTCCCGGGCGTGAACGCCCGGGGTTCCGCGCTAGATCACGCTGAACCACGCCCGCTCCACGGTGTGTGGGCCGACGGCAGACGGGATGGGAGCCAGGGCGAGTTGTGGGTGATGTCAGGTCCACCTACCCCTTGGCGACATGCTGGCCAGCTGTTTTACTTCGCGCATGGTCACGGGGCTCTGCACGTTGGTCGGCTTGTTTATCGGGTCGCTTTTCTTGAGACGGCAAGCCCAGCGGACAGCTGCTCGGGTCGAGGCAGGGGAAGCACCTTTCTTCCAGGTCGGGGCCAACCTGCCGGACAAGGGGCGCCGATACAGCCTTGGCCTGGTACAGGCCGGGGGCGAGTTCCGATGGAAGCCCCGCTGGTCGTGGACACGGCTGCGTGAACTCCCGACAGATCTGCGCTATGTCCGCGCACGCAAAACGACCTCCCGCGAACGGTTGTGGCTCTCGCCCAGTCTGCTGGTGATCGAGTGTGAATCGTCTGCCGGGCCCGTACGGCTCTGGGCCCGCGTGGAGCACGTGGAGCACGTTGTGGAGATGATTCGGCGTACAAGTACCCCGAACTTGTCAAGCGCGCCGGATCCTGACATCAGCAGTTGACACCAACAGGGGTGAACAGCGGCGGTCGACGCTGGACCTCAGCGGACATACAGCCGAAGCACGAACTGGGTTGGGCAAGGCAGGAGTCTCTCCGTGATCGACCTGGTAAGGATGAGGCCACAGGTTCAAGTTCACGATCGCTGGGGGGACGCGACACATGGAGCACCACACCTGGCCGACCGGTGTCGGTGATCCAACACCAGAAGGCATACGACGAGCATGGTCGGCGACTGTCGCCGCGCTGCCGGTTGGCGCCGCCGTGACTGGAAAGGTCATTGGCCGCCGGCCCTTCGGTGTGTTCGTACAGATCGACGGCGTACCGGACGCGATGGGGCTGGCAGAGATCTTTGCCGCACCGCATGGAACCGTCCCGCCTCCTGTGGGGTTCGCGATCAGCGGAAACGTGATCTCACATGCTGATCACAACCACCAAGTCAGACTGCGCCTCACAGACTGGGGAGGCGAGCGCGCGCCAGTACCGCTGTGGCCCAACGAACGCGTTGCCAACCCCGAGGCCCTGAGCGGCTTTCTAAGGCGTCTGCGGCAGGACTTCGAGGCGAGCGGCGACCAGTGGGAGAACCGGACACTGGACAGTTTCCTGGAGGCTCTGGAAGCGTGGGTGGGTGACGCCCCGGGGTGGTACGCGAACCACGGCCAAGAGCTACCAGCCGGCGGTGACTGGACGTTCATGGCGCGAGCCCTGAGTGCGGCGCGGTCCTACGAGTAACGACGTGCCCCTTGCGTCCCCGATGAGGCAGCGGCCGACGGGAAACAGCGGGGAGTACGGGCGAACAGTCCAAGAACCCCCAGATCAGCGACTCACCAGGTCGGGCCGGATGCGCATACGCGATCTTCCAAACTGGTGCTCCCGGCCCTTGACGCTGGCGCTTGTCCTGGGCCATTAAGACTCCGCCGATCTCACCCCTGCCTCTTCACGCCACTCATCGGGCTCGCTCCGGACGAAACTCGGTTGCCGCTCCCCCCTCACAGCCAGTGATACTCCCCCCATGAGCAGATTCGCCCAGGTCATCGTGTTGGCCAATGATGAAGAGATCATGGAACCGCTGACCCGACCGGACGACGATCGTGAGTGGGCGGGCAGCTTCATCGATATCGGACATGGCATGTTCGGAGGCTGGGCCATTGAGTTCATACGACGAAGCGCATGGATCGGATTGCTGGAATTCCTGGAGTCGCTGCCCTGGACATCGCCATACTCCCTACAAGTGCTGATCCACGACGAGGAAGACGACTGCTTCGGCCTGTGGATGATGCACGATGGCCGACTAGTCGAGATACCCCTGCCGCGCACCCGCCGGGCCTTCTTGCCGAACTACCACACGGGCGAACTCGATCCGGACTGCCCTGGCCACCTGATACGCACAGACTGGCCCGGCGGCTGGCCCGAAGAGGGCTGACCTCTCGCCACATGCGACAGCACCCGCATGACGTAAGTGTGGGATTCAGCCGGAGTAGCCGCCAAAGAATCGCATCGAGAGGGCCAGTCCGTGCCACAACCGTGCCAGATGGGGCGGGGACTCACGGGGAACTGCGGCTTCCTGCGGGGGCCAAAGCCAGCGGGCACCGAAGTCCGCGTTCCGCAGGTCAGGCGCCAACTCGCCCCACCTCGCTCCTAAAGCGGTGATCGCTCGACCCAACGCTGAAAGCGTGCGCAGCCCACCAGTGCGCTGCCGTCTTCGGTGAAGTAGAACAGGAAGGTCCATTTCTGATCCACAGAATCGATCATCCCTCCGCGCACCGGCCGGCCATGCTCGCTGAGGAGCTGCACCATGCTTTCCAGCCCAAGAGGTTCGACTCCGTGCAGCCGCATGCGCCGAAGTCGGCGTGAAAAGACCCCGGCATGCTGCTCTGCGGGATGCGTCGTATCCCACACGTGGTAGGTGGCGCCGCTGCGGAGGGCGGCCAGCGCCGTCGCGGACGCCTCGTCGTCACCGGACAACAGCTTTTCCAGCACATGCCGTTCCATGGTCACCCCCACCGGGATCCTGCGGTACAGCAGCTTCGTACCGCAACCCCAGCAACCGCCCGCGCCCGGTAGCGTCCCTCCTGGACCTCGTAGCGGCCGGACTGGCCGTTGCTGACCGATCTGGCCATAGCTACGGATCAGAAGGCGTCGCCTGTGGGCCCTTGCTGGCGCGCCCACGCTCGCGCCGAAGCGAGGAAAGGGCATTGATTGCGTGCGATTCGGAGAACCTGGGCCGTGTATCGAAAGCAGGCTGCTAGCGACCTGTGGGGCATGTTCGAGAACCCGGTAGCTGCTCGTATCGCGGACCTGCGATGGTGTCTGTCATGGCTTCCGAACCGCGTACTGATCTTGCTCGCCACTTTGACCCAGGGGGTTGGCTGGCTCGGTTTGCGGGTCGGATGCTTGTGGTCTGTCCGCGATGCGGGGGCTGTGCTCTCGTGATCCCCCGGCCTGGCCTTTCTGATCACAGATACTTCAGCGAGCTCCTGTTCCAGCCACGTCGTCTGGCTTGTGGAGGGTGCGGTGCTGTCACCGGCTGGGAACCTGAGGTGCAGGGGGCTGGGCTGGTCGGCGCGATGCTGGGTGGTAGTGAGGACCCGTTCTTCCAGCGGCCTCTGTGGCTGCAGACCCGTTGCGCCGGTCACGTCTTGTGGGCCTACAACGAGGAGCACGTCGACGAGCTGTCCGCCTACATCGGGGCGCGATTGCGAGAGCGTGGTGGAGCCCGGCCGACGATGTCGATGTTCGCTCGGCTGCCGGCGTGGATGAAGGTGTCGGACAATCGCGCGGAGGTGCTGGCCGCTCTGGAGACGCTGCGGGTGCTGGCGAAACGGATGGCACCGGCTGACCGCTCCGACGCCGCGCACGAGCGCGGTGACCGTCCCCGAGCGCGCAGGAGTATGTACTTTCGGGGCGGCCCTTACGAGTCTTGAAGGCTTGGGTCACAGCCATTCGTTGATGGTTGCGATGCGGACGGTTGCCTCGTAGCGGACCGCGAGCTTGTCATACCGCGTGGCGACGGCCGGGTGTCTTTGAGGCGGTTGATCCCGCACTCGACCGCGTGGCGCTCGCGGTAGTCGGCCGGGGCGAAGTACGGCGGTCGGCCGCCGCGGGAGCCGAGCTCCTGTCGGTTGCGCGCCTGGTCGTTCTTGTCGGGGATGGTGCAGCGGATCCCGCGGCGGCGCAGATAGGCACGGTTCGCGCGGGAGGCCAGCGCCCTCGCACCGGAGCACCGCGTGTCACCATCGGGTGGGGCGCCTGCGCTCAGCAGCCCGGCACATGCAGTTTGGTGGGGGAATCGTGGCAGCACTGACCTAGGGCATCGTGGGCATCGGTGCCCTTTTCATCGTGGCCGCTGCATACTGGCGCCTCGTGGAGCAAGAGCGGGTAGGCCGCGGAGCAGATGCCTTCCGCTTCCGCTTCTTCCGGGTGTGGCTTCCCCTCATCATGGGTGTCGCAGCACTGGGCAAGCTCCCCCGAGCTCTCAGCGCCCCCTTCCCGGTCGTGGCCCTATGCGAAGTGCTGAGCCTCGCGCTGGCCGTCATCGTGGTTGGTCTGGGATGGGTGGCTGCCAGAATCCCCCGCCCGGGAGTCCGCACCACAACCGCACCAGACCCAGTAGGGCACAACGGGGAGTCACGGTGAAAACAACCAGCCCGCCAAGACCGCCGCCCAGCCGTACGCCCAGGTCATCGCCTCAACAAGCCCCACAGTGCCGCAGCTTCCCAAGCTGAGGGCTCGGCGTCGTAATCACGCGCGGGTCGTCCTGACTCGCTCTGTTCAGCGCCTGCCACTTCCCTTCACCATGGCCGGGACCGATCATGAGGCTCATGGTGTCCAGCATCGTCGTTCAGTACACCGAGCTCCTGCAGGCCGGCGAGTACGACCTCTGGGGCAGGTTGCGAGAGCTTCTGGAAGGTCAGGGGCTCGATCCGGACCGGACGGTTGTCGTCGACCTCCTGGCAGGTGGGCCGGACCACGAGGACGGGCAGGTCATCTCCGCGGACGGCAGGGTCTTCAAGTTCAGCCTCTTCTATGACCGGGAATTGGAGGATGGCGCCCAGAACGCCGTACTGCACGGCTGGACCGACATCACTGACCGCTGGCAGACCGGATCACGGGCCAAGCTCACCGAGGGCGCCTTCGCCTGGATGGCCCAGCTCAAAGAGCAAAGCTGATCCACCAGCGAGCGGAGGGCCTGGCGCCAGCTGCGTGTCTAACTGCGTGTCTAACTGCGTGTCTACCGGTAGTTCGTTAAATCCGGCGGTGGTGTGGGTTGACGGCGGGTCGGGTTGGTCGTAGGCCGGTGGTAGGAGTCAACTTCACTGCTGGGGGCTGAAGATGACCGCTCGCCGTCCGTGTCCGCCCGCGCCGGGGCCGTTGGAGGAGTACGCGGCCCGGTTCGACGACCTCTTCTTCAGCCTGGCCCAGCGGCGGGGGTTTCGCGAGTACCTGACCGGGCTGTTGGCGCCGCGGGAGCGGAACAAGACGATCACCTGTCTGGCCGGGGCGGAGCCGGTGGCGGGTGCGGGGATGCCGGGGGTGCAGCGGCTGCAGTTCTTCCTGTCCGAGTCCCCGTGGGAGTCGGAGCGGGTCAACGACCGGCGGCTTGAGCTGCTGCGCGAGCAACCGGCGACGGCTCCGCACGACGGCGGGGTCATCGTGATCGACGACTCCGGGGACCGCAAGGACGGCACGGCCACCGCGCACGTCGGTCGGCAGTGGCTGGGCCGGTTGGGCAAGACGGACAACGGCGTCGTCACGGTGACCACGGTGTGGACCGACGGGCGTGTCTACTACCCGCTGCACGCGACTCCTTATACCCCCGCCCACCACTTCGTCCGCGGCCGGACCGATCCGGCCTTCCGCACGAAACCGCAGCTGGCTGCTGTTCTCGCGGCCCGAGGCAAGGAGGCGGGCTTCGGCTGCCGGGCAGTGGTCGCCGACTGCGCCTACTCCGTCAGCGACACCTGGTACCTCGCACTTCGCGAGGCCGGCCTGGCCTACGTGGTCGCGCTCAAACCGCACCGCGGCACCTGGGCTCCGGCCGACCAGCCACACACGCCCATCGAAGCCGCCCACGCCCTGACCTGGAAGAATGCCAAGCATCCCGGCGACTGGACACCCGTGGAACGCCACTTCCGCGACGGTCACACCGAGACTTGGTGGGCCGCTGACGCCCGCCTGGGCGGCTACGGACCCGCCTCACCCTGCCGCCTGATCGTGGCCACCACCGACCCAGCCAGCTTGCCTGAAAAAGCCACCTGGTACCTGGCCACCAATCTGCCCCACCCCGAGGCACCCCACGCCGCCACCGGCCCGCACCCGCCGGCCGACCTCGCCGAGATCGTCCGCCTCTACGGTCTGCGGCCGTGGATCGAGCAGAGCTACAAGCAGATCAAGGACGAACTCGGCTGGGCCGACTTCCAAGTCCGCTCCGACCGCGCCATCCGCCGCCACCAGACCCTGGTCAACTGCGCCTTCTCCTTCTGCTGGGACCAGTGGTTCGCCCCACCCGGACCCCTGGATGCCACCGCGCCGGACCCCTGCCCCGACGTCGGGCCAGAGAGGGGGACCAGACATACCCCACCAGGCCCAACAGCCCTGCTGGCCCAGGGCTTTACGCGCCATCCGGTCCTGGCTCACCCCCGCCATCACCCTCACCCGATGGTGGCAAGCATGGACGGACACGGATCCACCCCATGAACTCCAGGCCCTGATCGACGCGGTCACCACCGGACACGGCATCGACCTCTACCGCCGGATTTAACGAACTACCGCTACTGACCTTTGAGGCGTGTTGTCGCCGGGGGCTGACGATGTGTGATCGTCGCGGTATGCCGGTTGTGTGAGATATCCGCAGGGTGGTGGGCTGACGCCTGACCGGCAGGCGTTTCGCGAGCGCATCCGGATGGAGGCCGCGGAGCGATTCGCTGGCACGGTTCCGACCACCTTGCACAGTCCCTCCCGGCATGACGGGATGCGGTGGCATCATGCTGTCGGTGACGTGCAAGATTCGCCTGTCCGCAGCTGGCGTTCACCTGTTCGACCGTGTCTCGGGGATGAACGTGCTGCTCGACGAGATTCCTGTTTCCGCTGAGTAGTTCTCCCCTGCTCCGCGGTACCTGTCCGTCGCGCTGACCAACGCCTGCGAACTCCGCTGCGCCTACTGCTACGCGCCCAAGCACGCCGCCGCACTCGGCAGGGAGCGTGTAGTCGCGTGGGCGGTCGAACTCGATGCTGCCGGGTGCCTCGGGGTCGGCTTTGGAGGAGGGGAACCGACCGCGTACCGAGGGTTCGCCCAGCTGTGTTCGGACATAGCCCGGTCCACGTCTATGGCGGTGACCTTCACGACCCATGGGCACCGGCTCACGCCCGAACTCGTCGATTCCCTGCGCGGGGCCGTTCACTTCGTCCGGCTGTCGGTCGACGGGGTCGGAGCCACCTACGAGCGGCTGCGCGGTCGACCGTTCGCGGCCGTGGTCCAGGCGGCCGGGTTGCTCGGCTCCCTCGCTCCGTTCGGCATCAACGCCGTCATCAATGCCGACACAGTCGGCGAACTAGATGACCTCGCCGAGTTCGCCGACAAGGTCGGCGCGTCAGAACTTCTGCTTCTGCCAGAGCAGCCAACTGCGACAACTCCCGGTACTCGCCGTCTTCCTGCGCTACATGCTCGACACCACGACCGTCCTGGCACACGCCGGGTTCGGACCGGCCTGGACGGCAGAATCGCTGACCGTCCAGACCGGAGCCCTGGAACCCGTACGCGGACTGTTCTGGCACCCCGCCCCCGGCACCAATACCGCCGACGACATCTGGGTCCATTACGGCTTCACCGGTACTGGCGTGTGGATCTCGCCCCGTCAACGGCGATGGGCAGTGCTCCTGACCAACAAGCTCTACTACACCCGCGACCGCCAACCCCTGACGGACATCCGCAACGTCTTCCGTGGGCTCGCCTTCAACTGAGGCGAAGGTGCGTGCCCAGCGAGCTCACCTCGCAGAGTGGGCCTTGTCGACAGCCCTCGCCAGATGGGCATCGACCAGGCCGGTTGAGCCAGAGACGACCACCAGGACGTTGCCGGTGCGGATCGCCGTCTGCTTGATGACGCTGCGGTGCCCGCCTGCGGAGACGGTGAGCAGTTGGCTCCACTGATCGTCGCCGAGGTCCGGCGCCGTCGACTTCCCGGTGGCCATGTCGACGACAGTGCTGCCGGACGCCACCTGGTAGGAGGGGCAGGAAAGCATCGCGTCGAAGACCTTCGAGATTCCCGTGGAGAGCTTCGCCGGGCTGTCGCTGTACAGCTCCTCGCTCACCTCGGAGGTGTTGCTGCCGGTGTAGGTGAAGGACGCCTTCGTCTTGCGAGCGAAATCGCGGCCAGAGGCGGTGGCCGCGTCGCTGCCGAGCTTTTCCAGTGCAGGGCAGCCGATCACGGTGACATCGTCGTTGCGGCGAGCGGTCTCTGGCTTGCGGGTGTAGCCCTCGCCCAGGTCGCTCTCGTTCAGCAGCCGCTGGTTCAGCGCTGCCGAGGACACTGGCGCGGACGCCGGAGCAGTGCCACCATCCGAACGTGCGGGCGCGGAGTCGGCGGGCGGAGTGTGGCTGGCGCAGCCGGTCAGAGCAAGGACAGTGAAGGCAGCGCTCAGGCCCAGGGTGATCGTGGTGGAACGGCGCATGCAAACCCCTTGGTGGTGCGAGACGGACGGTCTGACCGGGTCGGCCCTCTACGCGCCGACGAACGCAGGGCAGGGTGAGGGGTTTCGGGATCTCAGCGGCCGAGGTGCCGCAGACCGTCCGCGAGGGTGGGGTGGAAACGGTCGACCGCACCGGAGTTGCGGTTGTACCAGGCGGCATCCAAGCGCGGCTCGTTCGTCTCGTGGCCAGCCGGACAACGCAGCCATACCGAGCCGTCACGCATGTTGAAGACGATCCAGTTCCGGTACGCACCGCAGTGACACGCGTGGACTTCGCCGTCGATGACGAGCGGCAGGTCCCAGCGCATCATGAAGCCCGAGACGTCCTGGCGGGTCGGTGCCCGGAACTCCGGCGGCAGGAAGTCGGGCAGCACCGTGGCGTCGGTCGGCGCGGCCGGGGTCGGCGTAGCGGCCGGGACGGGAGCCTCGGGCCACTCGGCGTGCCTGGCCAGCAGCGCCTGGCCGGCACGCTGGGCATCACGGAACTCTCGGTCCGCTCGGTTGCGTCGGAACATGCAGAGGCTCCTTCTGTCACTGATGGACACGGGAAAACGGATCTCTCAAAGGGAGTCGGCGTCGAGCAGCGCAAGCCACTCCAGGCACCGATCAACTACGGCGCACTATCCGAAGTCGGCCGTTTGCGCCCTCGGGCAACGTGCGGCGGGGCACCGGGACCGGCGAAGCGAGCGGGGAGGCGAACGCCGCGACCAAGTCACGGGGGACGCTGGCGCTGAAGCTGGCACACCACAAATACGGAGCGCCGAGGACGGGTTCCGCCCACGCCTGCCAACCCATCAAATTGGGGCGCGGATCGCCATCCTGGACGAGCGACGGCAGCATCTCCAGCGAGACGCTGCAGGAGAAGCCAGGGTCGGTAGCGGTGGAACGAGGCCGATCCACGTCACGGATCCAGCCCTGGGCAGTAAGGGCGTCGAGGACACACTCGTGACCTTCAGGGCCGTCGTAAGACGCAGGACGCGTGCCAAGCGCGACGAGGAGATCAGCGAGCACCTCGAACGGGACGCCGGCGGTGAAGTACGCGTTCCAGGCCGTCATCGCCGAGGCGACGTCAGGGCGAGCGCTGAGCTGCCAGGCCACCGGCAAGCCGCCCAGCTCGAACGGGTAGGCCGCGAGAATCCACTCAGCACCGCACAGCCCGTCCGGGCTCACATACAGCAGGGTGTTGCGGGCAGTCGGCCACATCCGCCAGCCGAGGCCGACCAGGGTCTCACCGATCCGCTCGGCGAGGGCGCCGTCATCACCAGCCAAGTGGCGCGGAGTGACCCAGTACACCGGGTCGTGTGCGTCGGAGCGGAAGGGGTCGTCGGGGTGGTGCGGGTGCAGGGGCATCTCCGTAGGCTCAGCGGATGGATCTTCTAGCCGGGCGTCGTACGTTGACATGGGTTGCGCCCGTGCACCAGACCTTTCGAGATCTGTCCTGTCTGCCCCAAGCGAACTGCTGTCCGTTGACAGTGTGGGATCTCAAATTCCGTGTCGGAATCTCACGGTCGGTGTCGGGTGGAAGTCGGATCCGACACCATGCTGAGATTCGCAGGTCGCAGTAGGCAAGAGAGAGCGCAGTCAGTGGGTTGCTGCTTCTCTACGCTGGTGCCCACGTTCACTCGTTGGGGGACTCCGTTGCCAGCGGGATGCCGCACTGCAGGCAGCCGTTCGCGTGGTCGTCCCGGCAGACGTAGCCGATGGCACCATCCACGCACCATTCGGCGGCCTCCTCGGACAGCAGGTCGGGCCCGGCATGGAGCAGCTGACGAAGTTCCGTGGTGTCCGCAATGTCGACCGGGCGGTTGGTGAACCACTCATCGAACCAAGGCTTGTCTCGGTGCACGTGCCAGTGCGCATTCTCCCGGTCGTCGACAGCCGTAGTGAACCGATCGACGATGCGCCCCCAACTCGGTGTTCCGAACCAGCCGTTGTCGGACACGCAGAAGAATTCGATCAGGGTTCGCAGGCCGAACGTCTTCTCGCGAAGGCAGTACGCTCGCCCCCAAGCGATCGCGTCCTGTGCCATCTCCGCGAGTTCTTCGCGCGGATCAGCCTCGTGCGCCGGGTCGTCAGGATTGTGGCAGGCCAGCCCGAGCTCGAGAACAGACTGCCCGGTCGGTAGAACCCGGGACGGGTTGACGATCGCGAGACCGAGACCGATCCAGTCGACATGGTCGAACGACAGCATCGAGCGCACGAGTCGGGTGGTTGCCGTGTTGATCCGCATCATTGTGCCGTCGTGGAGCGGACTCTTCCCGGCATGCCAGTTCTCGATGGGGGTGTTGCGCCACACCGCGAGCGTGATGCGGGTGGCAGCGAGCCACAGCAGGGCGTCGTCGTCGAGGTGCCCGAACCGCTTGGCGCACTCCTGGGCGCCGTAGGTGATCAACTCTTCCGGTTTCGGCCACCTGTGGCTGTCAGGCCCTTCAGGCGCGTACTCGTAGTCGCCGGCGTACTCGTCGAGGATCGCGCTCAACTCGGCAGCGCTGTAAGCCTCGCTGTACTCGGAGCCGTCCGGCCCCTCGACGGTGTACATGTCGTGGCGCCATGACACATACACGTCGTCCCAGAGCACGACGTCGTCGCACTCGATGGCGTTATCCGCCACAACCGGCCTGATGGTGATCGGCGCAGTACGCCCGTCGGTTCGCTCGCCGTCCTTCTCGGCGGCCCATGCGGTGATGACCCCGAGCGGCTTCGGAAGGAGAGGACCGACCTCGGTGATGCTGAACGGCTCGTCGTCGTCATCGGTGTCGAACCGGCTGTTGACGAACGCGACCGCCTCGGAGGGCGTGCTGACGATGGACTGGCTACCACTCTCGTTGTCAACCACTCGCCACAACGGGCTGTTCTTCACGATGCTCTCCGATTGCGGTGAGTGCACCCGGGGCGGGTGCGATGCGCCGGGTCGCTCGGCACTGACTCCAATTATGGGCTGATCAACCCATCCGTAGTCCCGAAGGCGCTTGTCGGCGACAACGTTCGGTACGTTCGCGTGCAACCTGCTTTTCGCGACTGCGGCAACACAGCAGAGTCCCACAGCGGAGGAGGCGAAGATGGCGCTGAACAAGAAGGGTTCCCGGCGCATAACCGTTGACGGGATCGAGTACCGCTGGCGGATCCGCAGGAAGCCCTCCTACATGCAGGGCCTCTGCTGGACACCGCTGACCTATGCGGTTGAAGCGGCCAGCCGGGCACGACCTTGATCGTCACCAGCGGTCAGGCCCATCCCAGCAACTGGGTGGGCGTCGAGGCGGAGCCCATTCGTCCGGCTCACGTTGTTGCCAGCATTCGAGAGGCACGGGATCAAGGCTGGGATCCAACCCGGGTCGGTTCTCCTTTCCAGCTCGACCGATCCGCAGGATTCATCGCCCAGTCATGTGACAGAGCGGAGTAGGGCGGCGCCTCTGGCCCGGCATCATGGCCCGGTGACCACATGGATGCGCTGCTACTGGGACGAGGAAGACATCTGGTTCTACTTCGAGGTCGACGCCGAAGGCTGGGTGATCCGGCAGGTCGAACTCGAAGGGCCAGAGCTGATCCCAATCGCAGCTGCTTCCCTCGCCGAGTGGCAGCGGGCCCGCGACGCAGGCCGCCTCGGTGATTACGACAGCAGATTCGGGATCACCGCCGAGCTGCCCGTCTCGGAATGGGAAGGCCACGACCCCGAACAACTCACCTTCGAGGAGTTCGAGGACGTCTGGGGCCCTGCCCGTCAGCAGATCGCATCCCGGCCCAGCTGACCTCTCGGCGCCGCACTGGCTTCTTGGCATCATCGCGACATGACCCCGACCCATCCCCGCACCGTCCGAGCCGTCGACACCGCTCAGCTCCTGGACCTGGCCCAGGAGGCCGCCATGCATGGCTTCAGCCAGCGGCTCCCGGTCGACTGGCTACGAGAGCACCTCGCCGCAGAAGCGACGCACTACCTGTTCCCGACACTCGTGCAGCGGCTCACGCACCGTCCCGAAGTGCCGCTGCAGTGGAGGTACCAGCAACTGCTGACCGTCAGCACCGGCGAGCAGATCTGGGGTCTCCTCGATGTCCTTCCCGACACCTTCGACAAGATCCCGGGCCCTTGGACACGGCGTCCAAGAAGGACATCGTCAACCGCATCAAGCAAGCAGTGAAGGTGCGGAAGTGGATGGAACGGACGGCCGCCGATGCAGGCTCATTAGGTCCGGCGCAGCCGGCTGGGCAGTCTGAGGAAATGACATCGATCTGAGACAGCCGCCTGCCGACACGTCGTGAGACTGGAGGGGAACGTCCAGGTCATAGCGCCGGCCCCTGACATCGAAAGTGAGAACCTACAGACAGCATGGGCAGTCCGCTGCCGGTCTGTGACCTTGGCGGACTAATTTGGTTGGCAAGAAGCTCCCCTGGCTGGCCTAGGTCGTCACCGACCACGGGGAGTTTGGCAGGTTCGCTGCGAACCACTCGTCAGCCAATGCCAACACCCGGTCAATATGCACGGCATCGAAGAACTCGAAGCCCATCACCGGTCTGATGCCCTGATCTGCCAGTCCGCTCAGGACGTGCCGCTCGACGTTGAGGGCTGCGCCGATGGGCAGGTCCGTTATGAGCCTTCGGACTTGATCCAGACTGTGCTGGCTGCGGTGGGTGTCTAGCCGCCCTCGGCCGTCACCCGAGGAGATTCCGGGCTTCACCATGGCCTCGCCGACCACCACGTAGTACACAGTTGGTTCGGGGCGAATGCCCGCTCCCGCGCATCGAACACACAACAACGCGCGCTTCAATCCGTTGTTGATGCTCACCGAGGTCAGGTGCCCGGCAACGCAGCAGAGGCGCACGGTCTGGAGAACCCGGTCTGACACGGCATCCAGGATCATCGCGTTCTCTTCGCGAGCGCGACGTCTGAACTCAACGAGCTTGGGCGTCTGAGAGATGCTCGCACACGTAACGCAAGGGCCTTCCGCACCGCCGGCACCTGGAGTGAATCCGTAGCCGCCCTTCCACAGGGGGGTCGGTGAAGCCATTGCGGTGATCGACGCGTACTCAGGCCAAAGTCGTTTCACTGCGGAAGCGGTGAGGGTGAAGTCACGCCAGGTGTGACCGTATGCAAGCCCGTAGTCTGGCTCGCGCCTAGGGGTTCGTGGATCCATCGCGGTGATGGTGAACTCGTGCCCCTGGAGGCAGCAAACCTTCTTCGTCGGATACCCGTTGGAGGATGCGGCGTCGGCCAGGATTCGGAGATCAGCCTCGACGGCGTAGGCAGCGAACGATGCGCGGGCAGCTTCCTCCCACTGCTTCCGCGCGCAGTGCTCGCACTCCTCTAGCGCCATAGAGAAGGCTGCCAGCTGCGGATTTCCCGGCACTGCCATGTGCTCCATCCCCGCTTCCAGATGGAACACCTGTCCCTCAGGTGCCTGGAGAATCGTGCTGCCGAGCTTGGGATGCAGTGCGGTGATGGGTGTCACCTGAATCGTATGCCCAGCGTCGCAGGACAGCGTCACGTGGTCCCGGACGCCGTTCGGCTCGCTCCGTACCGCCCAGCCCAGTTCGTATGCCTGCGTGGTGAAGAGCGCCATGACGGCCGCCTCGGCGCGAGCATGCAGCCGGCCGGAGCGCATAGCGTCCTCTGGCGAGAGCGTGGCGGTCTGTGTGTCGTCACTCATGTAGTCCCCCATCTCAACAGGCGCATCGGCTGAGCGAGCGTCTCGACAGGGCGAGGGTCGCATGGCGCACTGACAGCGGGCTCAGGTGCTCGCCCGGTTCGTAGACGCTGCCGACACACGGACCGCGCGGGGGCCCACCCTGGATCGGCAACGGGCTGTGGTTAACATCCTCGCCGAGGTGAAAGTTCAGTAGGGCGAGAAGGCGAAGCGGCGGAATTCGCTGTCAAACGCCTCGATTGGACGACGAAGGGCACCTGCCTGCGGGGGCGGCGTCCCCACCGTTCCGCCAGTCGTCCGCTGTCATCGAAGAGAGGCGTTTGACAGCGAACCTAGTCGCGAAGGGCCCTCGCCACGTTTCAGAGTGGTCATCGCTTCCGGCGGTGGCGAAGGAAGACGGCAGCGAGATCTGGCAGTTCCCTGGTGACGGCGACGATGTCGGTCCGATCAGCGCGGCTCAGGGCGACAAGACAGACGACTGTGGCGCAGATGAGGCCGAGTAGGAGTGCGAGCGGAAGGAATAGCCACACTTCGATAGGCACGATTGGTCTCCACGGTTGGTGGGCCGCAGGGTGTCCCCTGCGGATGACGGGCAGGTCGGGGAAGAAATCACCGTGCCCGTGCGGCCGCCCAGCCTTGGGTGGAATCGGTCGTGGCGCGAGCTGCCGCGCGACGTTCTTCGGCCCGGACGGCGAGACGACGGGTCTTGCGACGGACTCGTTCACCGAACGCAGTCGGGTCAGAGGCGCCGGCGTGGGCAGCGGCCTCAGTCCAAGTTGCGCCGTCACCCGCAGCCAAGGCGACTACGACCAGACGTTCCTCAGACGTCAGGTGCTGCACGATTCGTAGGAGACGGTCATCGTGGATGGCCAAGCCGAGGCAGGCGTCGGACAGGTTGGCCCGGTCGGCGACGAGGTCATAGAGGCACAGGCCGTCGCCGAGCGGTGCGTCCAGGAGTAGCAGTCGGGAACGCCGGACGCGGCGGCGCCACAAAGGGACGAGTTGGCGGTGGATCGTGTGCGCCTCGGCGCGCAGCTGGCCAAGGGCCTCTGGTGGCAGACATCCGCGCTCGTCCAGTGGCCTGGTCCAGTCACCCATCAGGGCGGTGGAGACCGCCTCGCACCAGCGTGTACTCCGGTTCACCCCCAGAACGCGGGCAGCGAAGTTCTCTACATTGTCCTGCCGATTCTGGAGCGCGTCGGCGCGTGCCTCCAGCGCCGCCATCAGGTCGGGTACGGGCCCTTCGGTGTCCTTGACCCAGTCCGTGTTGTAGCGGGCGTCCTCGCCAGCACGCAGCCGCACTGTGACGCCTGGGAGGGCGATAGGTGACTCGGGTTCCAGGGCGGCCATGACGGCGTCCACCGCGGGCTCCCGGATGATGTCTCGCTGATGGCGCTGTACGAGACCGCCGTCGTCAGTCTCGTACAGGAAGGCCCCCACAGGGAGGCCCGTCTCCTTGTGGATTCCGCCTGAGGTCGCGCGGACGCGAACTTCGTGGCTCTGGACGTACCACATCGGAGGGATCGGTGGGAGTACCGGCTTGTTGAGGACAGATGCGGACGACGTAGCGGTGGTGGAGAGATCGAGATCAGGCACGGTGGGCTCCTGGGGTCGGTTCAGCAGCTTCACCTCTTCGGTCCCGGCAGATGCCCTGAGCGGCAATAAATTTGGGACGGATTCTGCAGACGGTCGTTGGTCCATCACACGGTAGTTGCGGGCCGAGAGAGTCGCCGGCGATTCAAGGATGTGCTCTCGCTCTCCGCGCCGCCGGGCGGAACCGCCGCCTGATTAGGCGGCGCACGCCGTTCACCCTGCACGACTGGGTTCTGTGTCAACCGCATTGATTGGTTGGCGAAGGACAACTGCGGCTTCCCGCAGTCCACTTGAAGCGTCCGACGGCTACCGAGTCGTATGCCTGGTTACAGTGTTCCGGTGGCCGACCGTGACGCGAGCAGAGCGCGTCGGTCGATGATCACGCTGCGCCAGCGTTGGCGTACTGTCTGCTGCTCGTCGAGCCACCGTGCGCTGGAGGGTTCGTCGAGGGGGAGATCGGCCATGAAGTGGGCGATGTCGACGTAGTAGGCGTAGTAGCCCTCACGGGTCAACTCACGGAGTCGGCTGATTCTGGAAGCGACGCCCGCCTGGTCGTCTCGGATGGCGTGGTGGAAGGCGCGTGCCAACTCGAGCTTGGCCTGGACGAAGAGCAGCCCCGAAGTGCTGATCTCTGCGCTCAGCACTTGGGCCCGGTCTTCAACTCCCGTGTCTGTTCCGGCGTCGCGCAGGAATGCCGCGATCCGTACGTCCAGAGTCGCGGCGCGCAGGTCGACTTGGGCCAGGAGGTGTTCGCCGAGGTCGATCTCATCATCGATGGTGGGTTCGGTCGTGAACGCGAGGGTGAAGGCCCGCATCGCCTGCGACATGGCTGCCTCACCGCTCTTGCCATGCGCCTCGCCCTCCGCGCGGGCAGCCCCGAAAGCCTCTGCAGCCGAGGCCATGTCGCCCTGCACCCATCGCACGTCGCCCACGACGCGATGGTGCCGACCCGCCCAGCCCAAGTGTTCAGCGGCCTCAAGAGTGGCTGGGAAGTCACCAGCAAGCCGGGAGAGATGGGCGAGCCCGCGGCGGGCGTTCGCTGCGAGACGTCCACCACCTGCGGCGACCAGCTGCATCCCCTGGCGGGATCCCTCTGTGTGCCCGAGGTCGCGCTGTGCCTTGGCTCGGTAGTAGATGGCCACCTCGTGCAGTTCCGCAGGCAGCAACCCAGTGTCAGCGACTGCGACCAGGCGCTGCACGGTGCGGGCGCGGTTCTCGTGCTGTCGGCGGGCGAGCGCACTGAGCAACTCCACCAGCACGTCGGCGGCTGTGGCCGTGACGCCCTCCTCTTCAGGGCTGGCGGCCAGGTCGAGCGGTTCCCATACGGAGTCGCCGATGTACGTCCAGGCAGCCTCGATAAGCCAGCCGAGGTCGAGGCGGTAGTCGCGGGCAATGGCCAGTCCTTGGCGCAAGCAGCCCACGAGGAGCAGGCGATCGCGGTCCGAGCCGCTACTCCACTGCTCTCCGAGGGCGGCGAAGGCCCGGACGGCGGCCTGCTGCCAGTCGGCGGGAGACCAGCGGTCGTCGGTCTGGTCGTCGGCGCCCCGGATCGTCGCGCGGATGAGGGCGTGCAGGTGGAAGGGCCACAGTCCGAAAGGCGTCTCTCGTACGAAGGGACGCTCGACGAGCCTAAGGGCTGGCGCTTCTTGAGGCAGACCAGCGGCCCGGGTCGCCAGAGCCACGTCGAAGGAGGAGAAGAGGCTGGCGGAGCGCAGGACATGGCGCTCGGGGGCGGTGAGGTCGGAGAGAGTGCGGGCGATCAGCGCGGGGAAGTCATGGTCGAAGTCGGTCGGCTGTGGAGTGTGCCCGTTGCGTCGAAGCTCCAGGAACCTCATCACGGAAAGGTCCAGGTACAACGGCAAGCCGTGCGAGCGCTGCCCGATCACCCTACGGATGGCATCGCCGATGAGGGGGCGGCCATTCGCGGAGAGGCGGCGGGCAAGGTAGTCGTCGCAGTCCTCCAAGGAGAAGTCACCGATCAGCATCTGCCGTTCACGGCTACGGGCAGAGGGCTCGGTGCGCGCCTGGGGGATGTCGTGGGCAACGAGGCCGGGCCAGGCGGCGGGGCCGGTGAAATCGAGCTGCCCCTGAAGGGCTTCGTCGGCCCACTGCAGACGGGAGCGGCCGGTGATGACGAAGAAGGCATTGGGCATCAGCCACACGAGGCGCTGCAGGAGGCGTTCGAAGTCCCGATGGGTGCGGTCCCCGATCTCCTCGAAACCATCAAGCAAGATCACCGGCGTGACCTTCTTCGCGGCGGGTATCCGGGCAAGCTCCCAAGCGAGCAGATGCGGGTAGTAGGACAGGGAGTCCAGATCCGGTTCACCCTCCAGGAGATCGGCTAGGCGCACGCAGCCGGCGAGCGCCCGCACGGTCTGCCGACGCTCGCGCAGCGCTCCCACGAGCGCCCCGGTCACCTGCCCGATCGCAGAGCCCACCGTGCCCGGCAGCAGCAGGGCCTGGGCGACGTCAGCGAGCGCGGACTGCATCTGCTGTGGCAGCGCCTTGCCGAACCGGGCGGCCAGGCCGCCTCGGTTGAGGAAGTCCTCCAGCGGATCCCCCGGGTGCTGCTGCTCCCAGTAGCGACGTAACGCCAAGTCGAAGGCGGGCAGAGGCCGACCGATCGCGGCCAGCGCGAGGCGCACACTGAGCACGACCTTCTCGAAGTCGGGATTCGCGGAGCGCGCGAGGTCGATCCGTATGGGCAGGAGCCGCGCTCCACCCCAAACGGGGGCACCCCATTGAGCGGGGCGCTGCCCCGGGTCGGCGAGGGACGCCTCGAACTTGCGCGACAGCGTGGACTTCCCGATGCCACCGATCCCGTGGAAGACGACCACATTGTCCCGAGCGGCCTCCAGGTCCTCAGGAGCAAAGGTAGAGCTGTTGACATGCCGTAGGTGCTCGGTGAGCGCAGCCACCACAAACCCCCACTGCGCCTGCCGGTTCGTGAACGCCTCCGCAGTCCCAAGCGTGCGGTCGTTCGTACTGAACAGCGCTCGCAGATCCCGACCTGCCACACCAGCCCCCACCGAAGATCACCTGGCTGCCAATTTATGCCCCGCCCCAGTCCTGTTGGGGAAGCATCCCCGAAAACGGCCGCGCCCGCACTAGCGCGAACTACTACCAGGCATGAGTGGGGCGGGGACACCGGCAGACAGCCAGGCAAACTTGCTTGCGCAATGCAGGCCACAGCCAAGACTCCGAGGTGGGCGCCCGGCACAGCACCCCGCGCTGGGAGAAGTCTGGGAGATGATCTTCCGCCGGAGACCAACCGAGACCCTGCCGCACCACGTCAGACCGACGCTCTGACCTGCATGTTTACGAGATCCGCAGAGGTGGATCACGCCCGAACCTCATTCGGGACCAAGAGGTCATGGGTTCAAATCCCGCCACCCCGACACAGGTCAGAGGCCCATTCGCGTGATCGCGAATGGGCCTCTGTCGTGCGTACAGCAACGGAGTACAGCAACCGCTATGACTCTTGCTGGCCGTCCTCGGCCGACGGCCCCTCCGCTCGTTCGTGCTGCTTGCGCTTCGCCTTCTTTTCCTTCTTCTGCTTGCTGCCGCCGCCCAGCGCCTTCCCGAGCTTGCGGAGCGCCCGGCGGGTCTCGGCAGAGGGCACGTGCGTATGGGCCTCCATCGTGACCGCGATCTCCGAGCGGCGAAGGATCTGCATCGCGATCCGAGGGGGCCGCCAGGAGCGAGGCACAGGTGTGGCGGGTGTCGTGGACACGGATACGGCGGACGCCAGCGCGCTGGCAGCGGCGGTCGAACTCGCGGGTGAAGTTCCTCGGCTCGACCGGGGTGCCGTAGCGAGTGGTGATGACGAAGTCTGATTCTGTCCACAGCTCCTCGGCCCGCTCCTTCGCAGCCTGCTGCTCATTCTGCCGGAGCCGGAGGGCGGTCAGGCAGATGTCGGGGAGCGGGAACACCGCCTCCGACGCCTCCGTCTTGGCCGTGTCGGTGTGCAGCAGCCACCGGCGGACCCGCTGTAGCTGGTGGCGGATGTGCAACTCCCCGTGTCAAGGTTCACATCCGACCAAGTGAGGCCAAGGACCTCTCCCTTGCGCAAGCCAAGAACGAGAACCAGGACGTATGCGGAGCAGAGGTAGTCCCGCCAGATCTGAGCGTTCTCCAGGAACGTGCACGCTTCCTCCACCGACCACGGTTCGGGCCGCTTCCGCCGGGCCCGCTGGACCTTGACGAGCTGGGCGACGTTCTTCGGGATGCGCTCCTCGGCCATGGCTTTCCGCAAAGTCAACCTGTCAGCCGGCCTACTCACGTGAGTGGGTACTGAACAGCCGCGGACACGCAGGCGCCACAGGTCGGGGTCGACTCACGGCTTCCACGCTTCGTCGATCTGGAACCACACGACGGTTCCACCGAAGCGGCTGGGGCCGGCGGCCCAGGAGTCCGCCAGCGCGTTCACCAGGCAGAGCCCGCGGCCGTGCGCATCGTTGGCTCGGGGACTTCGGAGCCGGACATCCGCCGGAAAGCCCGGGTTGTGGACGTCCACCCGCAGGGACTCCCCCAGGCGCGACCACTCGACCCGGACCCGCCACGGTTCTTCGGCCTCCCCGTAAAGGATCGCGTTCGTCACCAGTTCGGAGAGCATCAGGACGCAGTCATCGATCGGGCAGGCCAGGTTGTACGGGGCGGTGAACTTCCGGAACCATCGCCTGGCCCAAGCTACGGACTCAGGCACGGGATAGAGGGTCATACCCCCGATCGGCGATGGTCCGGCTACCGCGGCTTCGGACTCTTCACGCGCATCCGCCATGAGCGCCACTACTCCCTACCGGTGCCGTCACAGTCGAGACAGCGCCGCTTGGACGTAGCACGGACGCGAGCATCAGCGCCGGAGAGTGCCAGGGCAGAGCGGGAGCCGACGTGCTTCCACCCTCGCCCCCGGCATCCACGGCAGACCACTTCCCGCGAGACGTGCCGTAACTCCCCGCACTCCTGGCTCACGTCCGTGCCCCTTCCGGTCAAGTGGCCTTAGCCACTTACTGGATAGTGGCATTAGCCACTCGGAGCCACAAGCGGTTCTCGGAGAGAAGGCTGATTTTCTAGCTGATCGGGTAGCCCTGCTCGAACGCCCAACGCCCGGGCGGGTACGTGGCCTCGGCGAACTCCAGAGGCCGATCCTGCAGGTCATAGACCACGTGATGAACGATCAGGACGGCTGCTCCGGACTCAAGTTCAAGGTCAGCAGCCTCATCATCCGTCGCCACCCGGGCGCACATCCGGTCTTCGGCGTAGCTCCCCTGCCGACCCGTGACGCTCTCGACGTACATGAGCGTCCCCTCCTGGATCCGGTCAGGATCACAGAGCTTGGGCGCCCGCTCGCCGACATCGGCAGCGAACCACGAGGTTGAGATGGTGATGGGGCCCGACTCGTTCTTGGTGACCCGTCGACGATGAACAGCTCGGGTTCCAGACGCCAGACTCAGCGCCTCGGCCACGTAGTTGGGGGCTTCCAGCCAGCCGGCGGACGTGATGACCGCGTACTCGCCCGGCGTGTAGATCTTGCCGGTCTGCTTGGCGCGACCGTAGAGCTCCCTGGCACGCCGATTCACGGCAAGGCCCCGCACGTAAGTACCCGAACCCTGGCGCTTCTCCACCAGACCTTGGTGACTCAGAGCCTCCAGCGACCGAGCAGCCGTAGGGCGGGAAACGTTCCAGTCTGCGGCCAGTTGACGTTCCGACGGAACCTCATCGCCAGGCCTCAAGTCGCCTCGCAAGATCTGATCGCGGATGTGGTGGGCGATCTGGAGGTACTTGGGCTGGGTCTCTTCGATCTGCGGCATCGGAGCCCCTCCCTAAGTGGCTATGACCAGTAGCCACTATAGGGTGAGTGGCCAGCAGGGGAACCCGTACGCTGCGAGGGTGACCCGCTTGATCGTGGCAGCAGGAGGAGGGGGCGACGCAGTCGCCGCCGCAATGCTCGACGCAGCCCTCTACGGGGGTGGCGACAGCCCGGCGGTGATCCTCACGTACGCGTGGGACCGCCTCTTGATCGACCCGGTGCCGGGACCCCGAGGGCCGGCGAACTTCACGGGCCTACGTCCTCTCACGCGAAGTGTCTGGACGGTCCCGGCCGATGCGAAGCCCATCGCCCCCGCGGGGTCGACACTCCCTCGCCTGGCAGCCGAGCTCCCCCACACCTTCGCCCTGATCGATCCCATGCACGGTGCTGAGGGCGTCACCCGCCAGCTCGAAGAACTCATCGAGCACCTGGCCCCCGAGTCCATCGACCTCCTGGACGTGGGCGGCGACATCCTCGCCAAGGGCGACGAACCCACTCTCCGCAGCCCGCTGGGCGACGCCCTCACGCTGGCCGCGTGCTGCCAAGTCAACGCGCCCGTGCGGCTCTTGGTCGCCGGGCCCGGCTTGGACGGAGAGCTCTCAGCCGAGCTTCTGGCCGACCGAATGGGCCCGCCGACGCTGACGCTCACGGCTGAGCACGTCGAACCGATCAGCTCGGTTCTGGAGTGGCACCCGTCCGAGGCGACGGCGATGCTGGCGGCCACAGCCCGTGGGGTACGAGGCCTCTGCGAGGTCAGGGACGCCGGCCTACCGGTCCCTCTCACCGACGAAGGCCCCACCGTCCACGAAGCGGAGCTGGACGAGGCTCTCGACCGTAACGAGCTCGCACGCGCCATCCTCGCAACGGAGACCCTCGCTGAGGCGGAGCAGTACAGCCGCGAGGTCTGCGGATACTCGGAGATCGACTACGAGCGCAACAAGGCCAGTTGGCTCGGCAGCCAGCCGGAACAGAGGCTCGACCCGGAAGCCGTGCTCGGCTGGCTCGACCAGTTCGAGGCCCAGGCTCGCGACCGTGGCATCACGCACACCACGTTCCGCAGGATCACCGAAGCCCTCGGCCTCAACGGCGAGCAGCGCCAGGACCTCAGAGCTCTACTGCTCAGCAGCCGTCCGGAGCAGTACGAAGCCCCACTGTGGCGCATCGCGTGAGAGACGATCACAGACTTCCAGCCGCCGCCGACCTGCCCAATCCCCGCTCAACGCTCACCCGAACCAACTGGGCTGCGCTCCAGCATGCTTACGGGCCAGCCACAGATGCACCCGAGATCCTGACCGCGCTACTGGATACAGACCAGGGTGTGAGAACCAAGGCGCTGGACAATCTGTTCGGCATCCTGCACCACCAGGGCACGGTCTACGAGGCGACGGTACCCACAGCCCAGTACGTGGCTGCGATCCTGCCCAATCCTCGGACAACACTTTCGGTCGACAAGACCCACCGATCCTTCCCCGGATGCATACGCGCCGATTTGCTGTCTTGGCTCGGATCAGTTGCCGACTCAGTGACCGACGCGGTTGATGAGGTAGGCCAACGGCTCGGGTTCCCTCTCGATGACCACCCGCCCGCCGTAGCTGTACGCGAGATGCGACCACTGCTGTTCTCCGCCGCTTTCCGCTACGTCGACGACACCGACCGCGCGGTGCGCGAAGGGGCAATAGCAGCATGCATCCCACTCCTCGACGATGTCCGGTTGCTGCACCACCGAGCAGCCCTGGTGCCCCTGGTCCGCCAGGTGCTCGGAGCCAGCGAGCTCTGGCAGCACCGTGAACGGGCCATCGATGCCCTCGACGCCTGGGGCGAAAGCTCCGCAGGACTCGAGGGCCAGCGGAATCCTTTCCTGTTCTGCGACACCGACCTGTCGCCGGACTGCACCCCATGGCATTCAGCCGCGAACGGCACCGAAGGATGGTCCGAAGATCCGCAGTTCTGACACGACCGGCCCACGATCACCAGGCTCTGCCGGCCGTTGAGTAACAACCGGGTCCGCCGCACGATCGGGTGACATCTTGTTCTGCCAGGTCTTTAGCGTGGGGTACCCGAGACCACATGAGGTCGGTGCAGCCTAGCGACTGGACTGTTAGCGACTCCGAGAGGTCGCCTGCAGCCGATGCGGTTGCTGTACTCCTGTGCTGTACCGCACGGTCGCTGACCACTGCTCCAGCCCTTGAATCAGCGGTGGTGCAGCCTGCGTCCTACCTTGCGGGGTTCCCTGAGCGATCCAGTAGCACTACGGTGCCGCTCGTGAACTGGGGGACACAGATCAGCACGGTCATCGGCGCCATGCTGGGCATCGGCGCTACCTTGCTCGTCGATCGCGTGCGGTACCGCCGTGATCATGCGAGCCGTGTTCAGGATGTACGACGAGATCTCTACACCAGGTACCTCACGGCTCTGACCGAGAGTTCGTCTTCCTTGCGGCTGATCATCCTGCGGGAGGCTGACCCAACTGTCCGCTACCAGGCTGCCTTGGATGCCTTTCGAGACTCCTCGGTGCTCACGCGGCGCTATGAGATCAATCTGCAGGCACCGGCAGCAGTCAAGGAGAAGTCGGATCGCGTGTACCGACTCTTGCGTCAGTGGCGAGATCTGCTCGATACGAGGCCGGACCTCTCCCTGGCCTCAGCGGAATACATCGAAGCTCTTGATCAGTTCCACGAAGCGCGTAAGGACCTCCAGGCCGTAATGCGCGAAAACCTCTGATATGGGGCACCGTTGGCCCCGCAGTCAGTGGAGTTTGGCTGGAGGCCAGCTGGTGGGGCGTTGTTCATCGCTTGCCGACCGTGCCCCGCCCCCAACGCAGGCTTCGAACTCTGGCCTCATCCTTATCAGGTCAATCACCACGGGGCGGCGGCCTTGGTTAACCGGCCGTGGCCTCGGGCTGACCGTCCGCCGAGGTTCAACGCTGATCGCTGTTGTCCGGGCCTGTTGGTGTCAGCTATTGGTGTCAGGTGACAGGAGCCTCGCGGCGCCACATCAGAACGGCTTGAAGGTCGGCTGTACGGGGCCGATCTCACCGTTGGCGACCATTTCCTCTAGGTCTTCAGGTTCCAGGAACTCAAGGTCTTCCGGTTCGATGCCGTGGTAACGGTCTACGTCAAGCAGCTGCCGTGCGAACGTGAGGGCGAAGCTTGAGAACGGACTATCGAAGGTCTCGCAGCCCTCCTCGTGGACCATCGTGACGACCTTCCACCGATCTGGGTCCGGGTCGCAGGGCAGGAAGAAGTGCTCGTCGCCGCTGTAGTCGTATCCCCAGGAGATCAGCCCACCAGGTGCAGGATGAAAGGGGTACGGCATGTGCCCGGAGTCGCCGCGGCTAAGGGCTCTGTCTCGGCGCGCGGTGAACGTCTGATGCGTCTTGCGCATGCGCGTAAGGAGCGGGCTCGATCCGGTGGGGTGGAAGACAACGAGCTCGCCAGACATGACCCCGCTGCCGTAGGCATTCAGAAACCTCTTGTGGTCGCTGGGCAGCGCGGAGCCGATGTACTGCTCGACTTCGTCCCAGTCGGCCGGGTTCAGTTGCCGGTGGGCAGGAGCCCCCAGAAGGGCCTGCAACTCATCCAACGAGGACATGCACTGCTCCAAAGCTGGCCAGAGGTGATCTGCGCCGCCAACTTTATGGTTCAGCCGTCTGCCTGCCACGCCGAGGTCAGTGGAGTCTCGACGGGCGAATCAGGTGGTACACGGTCTTGAAAACCGTCGTGGCGCGAGTCACCGTGGGTTCAAATCCCACACCCACCGCACGTGATCGGCCCCTGACCAGGTAATCAGTCAGGGGCCGATCCGTTGCCCGATGCCCGTGAGTGCCCGCGGTTCACCGTTGTTGCCCGCTCGACCGGGCACGACTGGGGCACGACACCTGTGATCCGTAGCTATGGTGCGAGTGGTCCATGGGCGGGCCAGGTCCCTACCGCCTCGCCCACCGCCGCAGCTTCCCCACGGCGTGCGTCTTGTGAAGTCGGCTGACCGAGATTTCGTTCGTGTCTGTCATGAACGCCGTGATGGGGGTCCATCGCTTGTGTCCCCTGGGCGTCGTCCATCTGACCGCCGGGAAGTCCGTGATCCCTGTGATGCTCTCCCGGGCGATCACTCGCGTGCGCAGGTATCCATGTACCACCAGCGTCCCGTGCTCGCACCTCACACCGAGGCGGTAGCCTCTGAGGGCGACCACCGCAAACCCGATCAGGGCCAGGCAAGCCACCAGTCGCGGAAGGGTGCCGCCGGCCTGCGCCAGGTACGCGATGGCCACGACCGCCGGGATCACCCCGGGAGCGCTGTTCACGACACGGTTCACCCTCCACGGCAGCAGCTCCATGACACTCCTCATCTGGCACCAACGGCGGGTCGGCGAGCCTACAGGCAGCGAACCGTGCCCGGACGACAGCACCATTTGGGAAGATCGAGCCGGTAGCCGACCGTCGTGGCCGCGCTTCCGTCAGCGAACCTCAAGGCCGCAAGTCCTCACCCTGTGGATCAAAACAGACCAATTCGTGACTCCGGGCCAGTTGGGCAGCGTATTCGGAGACTTCCTCGGCCTGGCTGTAGGACATCAGCAGGTACACCATGGGTCCGGACGCCTCGGAGATCAGCGGCGGGGACGCCCACGGACTCTTGTAGCCGTCGTGACTATCCTCGGGATAGCGCTCGATGAGTGCCTCTACGTACCTCTCGATACGCGCAGACGGTGGTACGGCAACCTCTTCCGACTCCAGGTAGCGCTCATACAGCTCGTCGTAGACGGAGCCCGCTTGGATGTCGTCGAGCGGGGGCTCTCCCTCCCAAACGGCAAGATCGTAGGTCATGCCCGAATGATCGCAGTCGGGGTTCTCCATGGCGACAGCCGAACCAACGCCCAGCCGGATGACTTCTCCAGCCCACCACTCACCCCAGCTCCCATCCCGTCTGCCGTCGACCCACACGTCTGTGGAGCGGGCGTGGTTCAGGGCGTCAAGGTGGAGCGCCCTGCCGGACGAACGACCTTGACGCCCTGGGCCGCGACTGCTCGGCTCTGCCTGGGTCGATGGCAGACGGGATGGGAGCACCCCGCCCCCGCCACACTCCGCCGGCACGCGCGGACGGCGCCCCCGCCATCTCGGAGGGGGCGGATGGCACGCGGAAAATCTCTGACGGCGCAGTTGCTGCAGGCGTACCGGGATGCTCCCCCGCACCCGGCCTCATCCACGACAAGCACGACCTCGCTCTCGCCCCTCAGCATTGGAATCGATCCTGACGGCATCCCCTCCACACGCGCCAACGGCCAGGGCGCCGACATCATCTGGCCGCGGCCCGACGGAAGCATGGTGATGATCGAGGCCAAGAGACACCGGAGGGGACCCGACCCCGGGGCAGCATCGTCGAACACCCTGATCCCCCAGCCCCGCGGCCCGCACCCGCCGCCGCCGCCGCCGGGAAGCGTGCAGCAGCCGCGCCTCCCTGGCCCACCCGCTCCTCCTGCGCGGCGGCCGACCTCGCAGGCCCGGCCGTCCCCAGCCGGCCACTGCCGCGCGCTGGCCGGCCGGCGCGGTCGGCCGTTCCGACTCATGGGCTCGGTGTCAGGACGGCGGTCCCGCCAACAGACCGCTGAGCACCTCGGCCTGGTACGACACTCGCAAGGCGAGCGGGCGCGCCAGGTGCCGCATCTCATCCGCTGGCCACTGGACGCGCCCCACAGGCGGCTGCAGGACTAGGCCGTTTCGTTTAGATCACGGGGACTCGTTGTTCCTGGGCCAATTTTGCCTGTCCAAGGTGCGGGGTCGAGCCGGATAGGCTCGGGTGATGCCGAAGACAGCACTGCTCATCATCGACATGCAGACTGCTTTGTTGAGCGACGCCTATGACGTCGAAGCTTGCCTGCGCACGGTCGCCGACCTAGGCGAACAGGCCCGCTCCGCTGGTGTGCCGGTCATCTACCTGCGACATCGGCTCCATGACGTACCTGCTGGCCTGATCGACGTCCATCCAGCGGTGGCACCCCAACTGGGTGATGTCGTACTGGACAAGGACAGCGCGGACTCCTTCCTCAACACCGGGCTCGGTGATCTGCTGGACGAGCAGGCGGTGTGCCGTGTGATCGTCACCGGCTTCGCCACCGAATACTGCGTTGACTCCACCAGCCGCGGCGCGCTCTCACGTGGCTACGACCTTGTGCTCGTCTCGGACGGACACACCACGCCGGAACGCCCTCCCGGTGCTGCGCTGTCGGCCGCTCAGGTCATCGCCCACCACAACACGACCTTCTCGGCCATCCAGTACGCCGAGCGCTCAATCACGGTCGCACCAGCTGCGCGCGTCCGCTTCGGTGCCGCACTAGCGAGTTGAGGAGAGCGTCCGGATCATCGGGCGGACCAGAGGAAGATGCCTGCGATGTGGAGTCCGGCCAGGTAGATGGTGGCGGTCTTCTCGTAGCGGGTGGCGAGGCCGCGCCACTGCTTCAGGCGGTTGATGCACCGCTCGACGGTATTGCGCTGTTTGTAGGTCTCGCGGTCGAAGGCCGGTGGCCTGCCGCCGTGGCTGCCGCGACGCAGTCGATGTGCTCGCTGGTCGGCGGGGACGGGGATCACCGCCCGGATGCCGCGCTTGCGCAGGTGCTCGCGGATCACGCGGGATGAGTACGCCTAATGGGAGGCGAAGGCCGGCGAGTGTTGGCCTTCGTGGGCGCGAGTCGAGCCTTTGAGTATGCCCGGGCCTGAGAGCTCTGTTGACAAGAC
>NZ_JBSFZS010000102.1:0-28492 GCF_053600395.1 Streptomyces sp. NPDC005070
GCCCGAGCCATGACCGGCTCGGGGCGCCCCCGTTCACGTACCGCTCAGGAATGCGAGCGCAGCAGGGTCCGCATCGTCCGCATCGCCACCGACAGGTTGGCGAGGTCGAACGAGTCCGAGCCCTGGATCTCGTCCAGGGTCGCGCGGGCCCGCCCGAGGATCGCCGCGTTCTTCTCCTGCCAGGCCTCGAAGCGCTGCTCGGGAGTGGAGGTCCCGTTGCCCACCGCCAGGACGTCGGCCGTCAGCGAAGCGTGGGCCGCGTACAGGTCCTCGCGGATCGACGCGCGGGCCATGGACTGCCAGCGGTCGGCGCGCGGCAGCTCGATGATGCGGTCCATGAGCCGGGTGATGCCGAGACGGTCGGCGAGGTCGTAGTAGACCTCGGCGACGGCCATCGGGTCCTGGCCCGTGCGGTCGGCCACCGAGACGATGTCCAGCGCCGGGAAGGCGGAGGAGAACCCGGCCACGCGGGTGGCGAGTTCGTCCGGCACGCCGGCGTCCGACAGCTCGTCGTAGATCTGCTGGTACCACTCCAGGTCCGTACCGCGGACCAGCTTGGGCAGCTCCGACCACACCTGCTCGACGCCGTCGGTGAAGAAACTGATCGTCTCGGCGAGCTGCAGTGGCTGCGGCCGGTTGTTGAGCAGCCAGCGCGTGCCGCGCTCGACGAGCCGGCGCGAGTGCAGCCGGATCCGGGTCTGCACGTCGGCGGCGACGGCGTTGTCGAGCGCCTCCACCGCGTCCCACACCGCGCTGGAGTTGAAGATCGCGCGGGCCGCGGTCTGCGCCCGGACGATCTCCTCCAGCGAGGCACCCGTCTCCTCGCGCAGGCGGTGCAGGAAGCTCGTACCGCCCGTGTTGACCGTGTCGTTGACCAGGACGGTCGTCACGATCTCCCGGCTCAGCGCGTGGCCCTCGATCTGCTCGCGGAACTGGTCGCGCAGTGCCGTCGGGAAGTACGCGAGCAGCAGGTTCTGCAGATACGGGTCGTCGGGCAGCGAGGTGGCGAGCAGCTCGACGGAGACCGTGATCTTCGTGTACGCGAGCAGGACGGCCGTCTCCGGACCGGTCAGACCCTGGCCGGCGTTGAGCCGCTCGCGGATCTGGCGCTCGGTGGGCAGGAACTCCAGGGCCCGGTCGAGATGCCCCTCGCGGACCAGGTGGCGCAGGAAGCGCTGCTGGGCGTGGAGCATGCTCGGGGACTGGGCCAGCGCGTTGGAGATCGCCACGTTCTGCGCGTAGTTGTTGCGCAGCACCAGGGCGCCGACCTCGTCGGTCATCTCGGCGAGCAGCTTGTTGCGCTGCTTGACGGTCAGATCGCCGTTGGCCACCACCGCGTTGAGCAGGATCTTGATGTTCACCTCGTGGTCGGAGGTGTCCACGCCCGCGCTGTTGTCGATGGCGTCCGTGTTGATCCTGCCGCGCTGCTGCGCGAACTCGATCCGGCCGAGCTGGGTCAGACCCAGGTTGCCGCCCTCGCCGACGACCTTGACCCGCAGGTCGGCGCCGTCGACGCGGATCGCGTCGTTCGCCTTGTCGCCGACCTCGGCATGCGACTCGGCGGACGACTTCACATAGGTGCCGATGCCGCCGTTCCACAGCAGGTCGACGGGCGCCTGGAGGATGGCCCGCATCAGGTCGGCCGGCGTCATCTTCACGACGTTCGACTCGATGCCGAGGACCTCGCGGATGTGCGCGTTGACCGGGATGGCCTTGGCGGTGCGCGGGAAGACGCCGCCACCGGCCGAGATCAGCTCGGTGTCGTAGTCGGCCCACGAGGAGCGCGGCAGCTCGAACAGACGGCGGCGCTCGGCGTACGAGGTCTCCGCGTCCGGGGTCGGGTCGATGAAGATGTGCCGGTGGTCGAACGCGGCGACCAGGCGGATGTGCTCGGAGAGCAGCATGCCGTTGCCGAACACGTCACCGGACATGTCGCCGACGCCGACCACGGTGAAGTCCTGCGTCTGGGTGTTGACGCCGAGCTCCCGGAAGTGCCGCTTCACGGACTCCCAGGCACCGCGGGCGGTGATGCCCATCTTCTTGTGGTCGTATCCGGCGGAGCCGCCGGAGGCGAAGGCGTCGCCGAGCCAGAAGTCGTACGACTGGGCGACCTCGTTGGCGATGTCCGAGAACGTCGCCGTGCCCTTGTCGGCCGCGACCACCAGGTAGGTGTCGTCCTCGTCGTGCCGGACGACGTCGGCGGGCGGGACGATCTCGCCGCCCACCATGTTGTCGGTGATGTCGAGGAGCGCGGAGATGAAGGTCCGGTAGCTGCGGATGCCCTCGGCCATCCAGGCGTCGCGGTCCACGGACGGGTCGGGGAGCTGCTTGGCGACGAAGCCGCCCTTGGCGCCGACCGGCACGATGACGGTGTTCTTCACCATCTGCGCCTTGACCAGGCCGAGGATCTCCGTACGGAAGTCCTCCTTCCGGTCGGACCAGCGCAGGCCGCCGCGCGCGACCTTGCCGAAGCGCAGGTGCACGCCCTCGACACGGGGCGAGTACACCCAGATCTCGAACGCCGGGCGCGGCGCCGGAAGGTCCGGGATGGCCGTCGGGTCGAACTTCATGGAGACGTACTCGTGCGGCGTGCCGCCGGCCGTCCGCTGGAAGAAGTTCGTGCGCAGGGTCGCCTTGATCAGGTTCAGGAAGGACCGCAGGATCCGGTCCTCGTCCAGCGAGGCGACCTGGTCGAGGGCCGCGTCCAGTTCCTCGAGCAGCGCGTCGGTCAGCTCGACGCCGGCGCGCTGGCGCTCCGGCGACATCCGCGCCTCGAACAGCGAGACGAGCAGCCGGGTGGTGTGGACGTTGTTGCGGAGGGTGTCCTCCATGTAGTCCTGGCTGAACGTGGAACCGGCCTGGCGCAGGTACTTCGCGTAGGCGCGCAGCACCATCGACTGCCGCCAGGTGAGCCCTGCGCTCAGCACGAGGGCGTTGAAGCCGTCGTTCTCGGCCTGTCCGGTCCAGGTTGCGGCGAACGCCTCCTGGAACCGCTCGCGGCCGTCGTCGCCGAGGTAGTCGCCGTTGCCGTTGAGGGACTTCGGCAGACGCAGCCCGAAGTCGTAGATCCACGCGGTCGTACGGTCCGAGCAGCGCAGCTCGTAGGGCCGCTCGTCGGTGACCTCGACGCCCATGCGGTTCAGGGCCGGCAGGACCGCGGACAGCGAGACCTGCTCGCCGGTGCGGTAGATCTTGAAGCGGCGCTCGCCGGGCGCCGCGCCCACCGGCTCGTACAGGCTGAGCGCGAAGTCCTTGAGCGGTTCCTTGCCGAGCGCCTGGAGGTGGACCAGGTCGGCGACGGCGGAACGCGGGGAGTGGTCGGCCTTGTAGCCCTCGGGGAAGGCGTTGCCGTACCGGCGCAGCAGTTCCGCGGCGCGCTCCTCGCCGCACTCGGCGGTCAGCGCCTCCCCGAAACCGTCGGCCCAGGAGCGGGCGGCCTCGACGAGGCGGGCCTCGATGCGCTCCTTGTCGGAGTCGGAGAGCTGCGGCAGCTCGGTGCCGGGCTCGACCCGGACCACGAAGTGCAGCCGGGACAGGATCGACTCGGTGTTCCAGGCCGTGAAGTCGACGCTGGTGCCGTTGAGCTCTTCCTTGAGGATGTCGATGATCCGCAGGCGCACACCGGTGGTGTAGCGGTCGCGCGGGAGGTAGACGAGGGCCGAGTAGTAGCGGCCGTACTCGTCCTGGCGCAGGTAGAGCCGCAGCCGGCGGCGCTCCTGGAGGTACAGGACGGAGGTGACGATCGCGCGGAGCTCGTCGGCGGGGGTCTGGAACAGCTCGTCGCGCGGGTACGTCTCCAGGATCTGGAGCAGGTCGCGTCCGTCGTGGCTGTTGGGCGAGAACCCGGCACCGCGCAGGACCTCGTCGACCTTGCGGCGGACGACGGGCACCCGGCGCACGGACTCGGTGTACGCGGCGGAGGAGAACAGGCCCAGGAAGCGGCGCTCCCCGATCACCTCGCCGTTCTCGTCGAACTTCTTGACGCCGACGTAGTCCAGGTACGACGGCCGGTGCACGGTGGCACGGCTGTTCGCCTTGGTCAGGACCAGCAGCTTGTGCTCGCGGGCCTTGGCCCGGGCGTCGGCGGGCAGTCGCTCGAAGGACGGGCTGACCGGGTGGCTGTCCTCGCCGTGCTGCGGGTCGGAGCGCAGGATGCCGAGCCCGGTGCCGGGGACGGCGGCCAGCGAGTCGTCGTCGCGGAGCTGGTACTCCCGGTATCCGAGGAAGGTGAAGTGGTCGCCGGAGAGCCAGCGCAGCAGCTCCCGGGCCTCCTCGACCTCCTGGTCGCGCAGATCGTCGGCGGTGGGCTCGGTGGGGAGCTCCTCGGCCATCCGCAGCGCCGCGTCGCGCATCTTCTCCCAGTCCTCGACGGCCTCACGGACGTCGGACAGGACGCGCAGCAGGTCGGCGGTGATCTGCTTCAGGTCGGCGCGGTCGGTCTCCCGGTCGATCTCGACGTGGATCCAGGACTCGACGTGCGCGTCGTGCGGCAGGTCCTCGGCGGAGGGCCGCGTGGGCAGCACCTCGATGAGCTTGCCGGTGAGGTCGCGCCGGACGACGAACTGCGGGTGGATGACGACGTGGATGCCGCGTCCCTGGCGGGACAGCTCGTTGGTCACCGAGTCGACGAGGAAGGGCATGTCGTCCGTGACCACCTCGACGACGGAGTGGCTGGAGGTCCAGCCGTTCTCCTCGACGGTGGGTGTGTGCACGCGCACGTTGGCCGTGCCCTGAGGGCGTGTCTCGGCCAGTCTGTAGTGGGAGAAGGCCGTTCCGAAGACATCGACCGGGTCGCGGTCGGTGAGGTCCTCCGGGGCCGTGTGCAGGTAGTAGCGCTGGAGGAACGCGAGCACGGTGTCCCGGTCGGGGGTGCCCTCGCCCGTCGTCCCAGTCGGTAGGTGCCCCCCGACCGGGCTGTTCTCAGCTACCCGGGCGGCCCTCTCGAGCAGCTCGGCCTTGGCTTCGTCCAGCTTGGTCTGCATTGTCCTCTGGCTCCTGTCGCGCGCCGTTGCGTGACGTTGAAGGAAATACGGTCTCGTCGCTTCCGACGCAACGCCGCGACGCGGGGTGTCCGGTCTGGTTCGACGCTATGCCGCAAGGGGAGACGGGCGGAGGGGTATCGGCCATTCTGGGCCGCCCCGGAGACTGTGACGCCGCTCTCGGCGACGTCCGTTCCCCGGGTGCCGACGACGTACGGATCGCGTTGCCGTGAGCGCTCGCCGCGTTTCCGCTCGCGCACACGGCCGTCGCCGTGATCCCGTCCCGCCCGTGAAGATCAGCGATCGACGCCCGGTCACGGATGTCGTCCGTGCGCTCCGGGCGCGGGGCAGGGGCGACGATGCCCCCGCGAGATATCGCGCTGATCACGCCACCAGGCTATCGCCCCCGACCGGGGGGGCGTCATGAGCCGTATGTGTACAAAACCGGGGGTGGAACTTTGACACTATGCACAGGGACGAAGAGGGCGGCGGCATGCAGTACGAGCCGACTGCGGGCTACCGTCGTCCTACGGACCGTGTTCTGCCCCTTGGCAAGCGCCTCCCCCGGAGGCAGGTTGACGGGGACGGCGAACGCGACGCGCAAGGACGGCCGACGGGAGCGCAGCACCATGGCAGCGAAGATCCTGATTGTCACCGGCGACGCGGCGGAGTCGCTGGAAGTCCTCTACCCCTACCAGCGTCTCCGCGAGGAGGGCTACGAGGTCCACATCGCGGCCCCCACCCGCAAGAAGCTGCAGTTCGTGGTCCACGACTTCGAGCCCGGCTTCGACACCTACACCGAGAAGCCCGGCTACACCTGGCCCGCTGACCTGGCGTTCGCGGAGGTCGACCCCGGCGCGTACGTCGCCCTGGTCATCCCCGGCGGGCGCGCGCCGGAGTACCTCCGCAACGACCTGGAACTCCGCAAGATCCTTAAGTCGTTCTTCGACGCGGACAAGCCGGTGGCCCAGATCTGTCACGGGCCGCTGCTGACCGCGGCCGTGGACAGCCTGAGCGGGCGCCGCGTCACGGCCTATCCCGCGCTGGAACTCGACATGCAGGCGGCCGGTGCGACCTTCCAGGACGCGGAGGCCGTCGTCGACGGAACCCTGGTCTCCGCCCGCGCCTGGCCGGACCACTCCGCCTGGATGCGTGAGTTCCTCAAGGTGCTGCGCTCGAAGGCCCCGGTGAGCTGACGGAGCACGGCGCTCGGGCGGGCTGTACGGGAGGCGGGCACAAGCCTCAGGCCGCCAGTCTGCCGGCCTCCTCGACGGCCTCCTCCAGGCTGTCCACCACGGGAACGCCGGCCTCCTCCAGGCTGACTCGGCTGTGGGAGCCGCCGGTGTAGAGGACGGCCCCGGCACCGACGTGCCGCGCGGCCGTCGCGTCGTCCACCGCGTCGCCGATGACCACCACGCGGGCCGGTTCGACACCGGCGAGCGCGGCGAGGTGGCGCACCATGTGCTCGGCCTTGCTGCCGCCGGAGGGCCCGGTCCGCCCGTCGACCCGGAGGAAGTGCGGCTCGATGCCGAAGCCCCGCACCAGCGGGACCAGCTCCTCGTGCCCGTACATGCTCAGGAGGGACTGGCTGCGGCCCGCCGCCTCCCATCCGGCGAGCAGCGCCGGCACCCCGGCGGTGAGCCCGCACGCCCTGCGGTGCTCGGCGTAGTACCGGTGGAAGGTGTCGTCCATGATCTGCCACTCGGTGTCCGTCGGCAGCCGCCCCATCAGCCGCTCGTAGAACCTCGGCACGGGCACGCAGTACATCGCCCGATACCGCTCCAAGGTGATCGGCTCGAGCCCCAGCTCGCCGAAGGCCGCGTTCGTCGCCCCGATGATCGCGTCATTGTCGTGGAACAGCGTGCCGTTCCAGTCCCACACAATGTGCGCGTTTCCTTGCTTCCCCATACCGAGAAACGTACCCGCCGCCACCGACAACGCGTCATCGTGGGGAGGACCGGACGGGCGGGGACCGGGCGGTTGCTCCCCGAGTGGGACCAGGCCCGGAACCCCGGCCTACTCCCCGAGTCCGACCAGACCCGGGACCTCCTGCGTGGCGAACCACAGCAGCTCGTGGTCCTCGGCCCCGTCCACCACGAACCGGGCGTCGTCGTCGCCCGCGTCCGCCGCGCCGAGCGCCGCCGCGGCCGCGGTCACGTCCTTCTCGGCGTCGTCCGCGTCGACGTGCACGGCGGCCACCTTCGCCAGGGCCACATCCTGGGAGACCCGCACCTCGCCGAGCGCCGCGGGGTCGAGTCCCCGGTCGGGGTCGGCCGCCGCCGCCCGGTCCGGGACGTCGACCGCGACGACGACCCGGCGGCGCACGGCCTCCTGGTCGATGGCCAGCAGCCGCAGCGAGGCCAGTGCGGCGCGGCTCAGCGCCGCGTACTCCAGCTCCTCGATGTCGTCGGAGACGTACCACTCGCGCAGGGCGGGCGTGACGGCGTACGCGGTGAACGGTCCCGTCTGCAGCTCTCCCGTCTTGTACGCCTCGGCGAGACCGGAGAGGGTCAGGGGGACGTAGACGCGCATGGCTGGCCGCTTTCGTAGTCGGGGCTCCGAGGGTCACGCGGTGCGAGCACCCCGGGGAGGGCGGTCCCGCGCCTCCGGGGAGGGCCTTCAGGATACGTGCGGGCGTCCCCTTTCGAGGTCCGGGCCGCACCCCTCGCGGCGTCCACCCCACGCACGCGATTCACCCGGTACTCCCCTTCGCCGCCAACGGTTCCGCGCCTCCGGGCCACCCTGATAGGTGAACTTTCCCGCGGCCGCGGCGCGCGCCCTCCGTCCTTGCGCGGGCCCCTTCCCGGCTCGTACAAGATCCCCGACAGGAACGTTACCGGCGGGTATCGCCGGTCCGGACGACGAGCGGGGACGACCTATGAACAAGGTGATGACGAGGACCAGGCGCCACCCGGGCACCCGTCCGCCCGGCCGTCAGGACTCCCGCCGCCCCGGCGGCGCCCCGCCGCGCACCCCGGGCACGGGCACCCCCGCCAGGCGCCCGGGCGGCACCCCGCCCCAGGACACAAGCCCGTCCCCCACGCCCTCCGCCGACACCCCGCCGCGGGGCGAGGCCGGGACGAGCACTCCGCCGCGCGGTGCGGCCCGGACGAGCGCTCTGCCGCCCGGCGGGGCCCGGACGAGCTCCCTGCCGCCCGGCGAGGCCAGGACGCTCGAGGCGGCTTCCCCCGGAGCGGGGCCCGGACGCCCCGTTCCGGGGCCCCGCCCCACCGACGTCTTCGCCGAGCGGCTGCTGGCCGTGCTGAGCGGTGCCCGCCCCGTCCACTGCATGCTGCGCCACACCGCGGGCCGGGCCTACGACGAACTGGTCCGGCTCGCCGAGCGCGGTCCGCTGCGCACGCGCGGCGCCCGCCCCGTCGTCCGGGACATCGGCTACTACGTCGCCCGCCCGGACGCCGTCGAGGCCTTCGCCCGCATCGGCGCCGGTGACCAGCTCCGCGCCATGGCCTTCCGGCTGGAACAGGGCCCCGACCTCCGCTGGCGCTGCACGGCGATCGAACTCGGCGGCCCCCGCACACGCCACCCCCACGACTGAACGAAGCCCGGCCCACCGCCCCGGAGAAGCCCGGCCCACCGCCCCGGACACGGGAAGGGGCCGGACACCTGGTGTCCGGCCCCTTCCCGTGTCATCCGGTCGCGTGCGGCGGCACTGCCCGCCGCAGGCGACCCTCACTCACTTCTTGCGGCGGCGCACGCCACCCTTCTGCGCCTTGCGGCGCTCCGCGCGCGTGAGGCCGTCCGCCTCGGACCGCACGGGCTCGTCGCTGGCGAAGTCACCCTCGACGATGCCGCCCTCGCCGTCCACGGTCGGCGCGGAGAAGTGCAGCCGGTCCGGCCGCTGCGGGGCGTCGAGGCCCTTGGCGCGGATCTCGGGACGCCCGGCGCCCGCACCGGCGGGGACCGCCTCCCGCTTGGCCAGGGACGGCGCGGAGTCCTGGACCGGGACCTCCTCGACCTGCTGCTCGACCTGGACCTCCAGGTTGAACAGGTAGCCGACGGACTCCTCCTTGATGCCGTCCATCATGGCGCCGAACATGTCGAAGCCCTCGCGCTGGTACTCGACCAGCGGGTCCTTCTGGGCCATCGCGCGCAGGCCGATGCCCTCCTGGAGATAGTCCATCTCGTAGAGGTGCTCACGCCACTTGCGGTCCAGGACCGACAGCACGACCCGGCGCTCCAGCTCACGCATGATCTCGGAGCCGAGCTGCTCCTCGCGGGCCGCGTACTGGTCGTGGATGTCGTCCTTGATGGACTCGGAGATGAACTCGGCGGTCAGACCGGAACGGTCGCCGGCCTCCTCCTCCATCTCGTCGACGGTGACCTTCACCGGGTAGAGCTGCTTGAAGGCGCCCCACAGCCGGTCGAGGTCCCACTCCTCGGCGAAGCCCTCGGCGGTCTCGGCGGCGATGTAGGCGTCGATGGTGTCGTCCATGAAGTGCTGGATCTGCTCCTGCAGGTCCTCGCCCTCCAGGACGCGGCGGCGCTCGCCGTAGATGACCTCGCGCTGCCGGTTGAGCACCTCGTCGTACTTCAGGACGTTCTTGCGGGTCTCGAAGTTCTGCTGCTCGACCTGCGACTGCGCGGACGCGATGGCGCGGGTGACCATCTTGTTCTCGATCGGCACGTCGTCCGGCACGTTCGCCATCGACATGACGCGCTCGACCATCTGCGCCTTGAACAGACGCATCAGGTCGTCGCCCAGGGAGAGGTAGAAGCGGGACTCGCCCGGGTCGCCCTGACGGCCGGAACGACCGCGCAGCTGGTTGTCGATACGCCGCGACTCGTGGCGCTCCGTACCGAGGACGTAGAGCCCACCGAGGCTCTTGACCTCCTCGAACTCCGCCTTGACCGACCGCTCGGCCTTCTCCATGGCGGCGGGCAGGGCGTGCGCCCATTCCTCGATGTGCTCCTCGGGGTCGAGGCCGCGCTGGCGCAGCTCCGCCTCGGCGAGGTCGTCCGGGTTGCCGCCGAGCTTGATGTCCGTGCCGCGGCCCGCCATGTTGGTGGCGACGGTGACGGCGCCCTTGCGGCCGGCCTGCGCGATGATCGGCGCCTCCCGGTCGTGCTGCTTGGCGTTCAGCACCTCGTGCTGGACACCGCGCTTGGAGAGCTGCTGCGAGAGGTACTCGGACTTCTCGACCGACGTCGTACCGACGAGGATCGGCTGGCCCTTCTCGTGCTTCTCGACGATGTCGTCGACGACCGCCTCGAACTTCGCGACCTCGGTGCGGTAGATCAGGTCGGACTGGTCCTTGCGGACCATCGGCCGGTTGGTCGGGATCGGGACGACGCCGAGCTTGTAGATCTGGTGGAACTCGGCGGCCTCGGTCATCGCCGTACCGGTCATGCCGGAGAGACCGGGCACTTCCTTGCCGTCGTGGTCGTGGCGCTTGTAGAGGCGGAAGAAGTTCTGAAGGGTGATCGTGGCGAGCGTCTGGTTCTCGTCCTTGATGTCCACCCCTTCCTTCGCCTCGATCGCCTGGTGCATGCCCTCGTTGTAGCGGCGGCCGGCGAGGATACGGCCGGTGTGCTCGTCGACGATCATGACTTCGCCGTCGATGACGACGTAGTCCTTGTCCAGCTTGAACAGTTCCTTGGCCTTGATGGCGTTGTTCAGGTAACCGACGAGCGGGGTGTTCACCGACTCGTAGAGGTTGTCGATGCCCAGCCAGTCCTCGACCTTGGCGACGCCGGGCTCATGGATGGCGACGGTGCGCTTCTTCTCGTCGACCTCGTAGTCGCCGGTCTCCTCGATGCCCTTCAGGGGGTTGCCGGGCTCGCCCTTCTTCAGGCGGGTGACCAGCTTGGCGAAGTCGCCGTACCACTTGGTGGCCTGGTCGGCCGGGCCTGAGATGATCAGCGGCGTACGGGCCTCGTCGACGAGGATCGAGTCGACCTCGTCCACGATCGCGAAGTTGTGGCCGCGCTGGACGAGTTCGTCCTGGGACCACGCCATGTTGTCGCGCAGGTAGTCGAAGCCGAACTCGTTGTTCGTGCCGTACGTGATGTCGCACGCGTACTGCTCGCGGCGCTGGGCCGGAGTCATGTTGGCGAGGATGCAGCCGACCTCGAGGCCGAGGAACTTGTGGACGCGGCCCATCATCTCGGAGTCGCGCTCGGCCAGGTAGTCGTTGACCGTGATGAGGTGGACGCCGTCTCCGGAGAGGGCGTTCAGATATGCGGGCAGGGTGCCGACGAGGGTCTTGCCCTCACCGGTCTTCATCTCCGCGACATAGCCGAGGTGGAGCGCGGCGCCACCCATGATCTGCACGTCGTAGTGACGCTGGCCGAGGGCGCGCTTAGCCCCTTCACGGACGGTCGCGAAAGCCTCGGGCATCAGGTCGTCGAGGGTCTCGCCGTCGGCGTACCGCTGCTTGTACTCATCGGTGAGGGCCCTCAGCTCGGCGTCGGAGAGGTCGACGAAGTCCTCTTCGATGGAGTTGACCTGGTCCGCGATGCGGTGCAGTTTGCGCAGGATCTTGCCTTCGCCTGCACGCATGATCTTCGAGAGGACGGACACGGGGGTTTGTCTCCTTGCCGGTCGGGCCTGGGACGGTCGGTTTCAATAACGGTTTCAAATCACAGCTTGAGCAACGGCCATCGTAAGCGAGGACCACACCGCACCGGGAGGTCTGCCGGTGACAGCCACCAGGACAACGGACAGGGGTCGCCGAAGGTGCCGCGTTCACTCAGCGAAAAGTAGCGAACCGGTCACCCAGGGCAAAGGAATGGCATCCTTCCGGTTGCCCGAGCAGAATCGCCCGATGGACCCCGTCACGCTGACCACCGACCGTCTCGTCCTGCGCGCCGTGGGTGTGGACGACACCGACGCCGTCTTCGAGGCCGCACAGGATCCCGACATCCAGCGCTGGACGACCATCCCGTCCCCCTATCTGCGCGAGCACGCTTCGGGCTTCACGGACCAGATCGTGCCCGAGGGCTGGGCGGACGGCTCGGCCTTCGCCTTCGGGGTCTTCCTCCCCGCCGGGGAACTGGTCGGGATGCTCTCCATCACCATGCGCTCCCTGGGCGTCGGCGAAGTGGGGTACTGGGCGACCAAGGAGCACCGCGGCAACGGCTACATCGCCGAAGCCACCGTCGCCGCCTCCCGCTGGGCCTTCACCGACCTGTCCGTCGACCGTGTCGAATGGCGCGCCGAGGTCGGCAACGCCGGATCCCGCGCGGTCGCCGAACGCGCCGGCTTCACCATCGAGGGGACCCTGCGCTCCGCCCTCAACAACAAGGGCGTACGCAGGGACTGCTGGGTGGGTTCGCTGCTCCCGTCGGACCTGGGTCTGCCGTCGACGGCGCCGTACCTGCCGGGCAGGTGAGCGCCGCGTCGGCTCCCGGCGCGCGAGCGTGCGCCGGCCGGCGGCCGGCGGACCCGGCTGCCGCCCGCGCGACCCGCACCCGGGTCCCGCCCCGGCGCCGCCGCGGTCCGTCCGTGAGCGCCCCGGTTGTCAGTGGCACCGCCTAACGTGTGGGCATGACGAGTCTCCCGCGTCCCACCACCGAACTCTCCGCGGACGAAGCCCGGCGTATCGCTCTGCGGGCGCAGGGTTTCCTGGGCGCGCCGGACCGCCGGGCGGGCGTCCGCGGAGTCCTGCGGCACCTCGGCGCGGTGCAGCTCGACACGATCTCCGTCCTCGCCCGTTCCCACGAACTGATTCCGTACGCCCGGCTCGGCGCCGTCGGCCGCAAGACCGTGGAGCAGGCGTACTGGACGTCCGCGCCGTCCGGCGGGACACCCCCGGCACCGCACGCCTTCGAGTACTGGTCCCACGCGGCCTGCATCCTGCCCGTGGAGGAGTGGCCGCACTTCGCGTTCCGCCGCCGCGCCTACCGCGCCCGGCCGCACTGGAACCACGACCTGCCCGACGGCGCCTACGACCAGGTCGTCAAGCAGCTCCGCGCCGAAGGCCCGCTGACGGCCACGGACTTGGGCGGGGCGAAGAAGACCAGCGAGTGGTGGGACTGGTCGGGCACGAAGGTGGCCGTCGAACGCGCCCTGATGTACGGCGAGGTGGTGTGCGTGGAGCGGCGCGGCTGGAAGCGGGTCTACGACCTCGCGGAGCGGGCCGTCCCGAAGGCCCTGCTGCACGACGAGCTGGACGACAGGGAGTGTCTGCGCCGTCTGGTGCGCCTGGCCGGACAGTCCCTCGGCGTCGGCACACGGGCGGACATCGCCGACTACCACCGCCTCAAGCTGGAGCAGGTCGACGCGGTGATCGCGGACTCGGGTCTGGTCGCGGTGACGGTGGAGGGCTGGGGCAGGACCGCGGCCGGCAGGGGCGGTGCCGGCAGCGCGGGCGCGAGACCGGCCGGAAGCGCGTGGGCGGACCCCGCGGCGCTGGAGACGGTCCCGCGCGGCCGTCACCGCACGACGCTCCTGTCGCCGTTCGACTCCCTCATCTGGGAGCGGGCGCGGACGGAGCGGATCTTCGATTTCACGCATCGCCTGGAGGCGTACACGCCCAAGCCGAAGCGGGTCCACGGCTACTTCGCGATGCCGGTCCTCGCCGGCGGCCGGCTCGTCGGCCGGGTCGACCCGGCGCGGGAGGGCCGCACGCTGGTCGCCCGGCAGGTCACCCTGGACGGCGCCAAGGCGGTCCCGGCAGTGGCCCAGGCCCTGGCGGAGGCCGCGGACTGGGTGGACTGCACAGCGGTACGGGTCGAGCGGGTGGACGCCCCGGATCTGCGCGAACCGCTGACCGCGGAGCTCGGGCGCATCCTGGGGTGACGCCCGGCGGAGTCGTCGGACGGCGTCCGGTGACGCCCGGGGTGACGCCTAGCGGATCTCGAGGATCTTCTCCCGCATCGCGTAGACCACGGCCTCCATCCTGGAGTGCAGTTGGAGCTTCTCCAGGATGTTGCGCACGTGGTTCTTCACGGTGTTCTCGGAGATGAACAGCTCCTTGGCGATGTCCCGGTTGTTCATCCCCGTGGCCACCAGCTTGAGGACCTCCAGCTCGCGGTCGGTGAGCCGCGGCGCGGGCACCAGCCGGCGCTCGTCCGTGCGCTGGATCATCGACTTGAACTCGGTGAGGAGCTTCGACGCCATCGACGGACTGATCTGCGACTGCCCGTCGGCGACCGCGCGGATGGCCGTGGCCACCTCGTCCGTGGAGATCTCCTTGAGGAGATAGCCGGTCGCCCCCGCCTTGATCGCGTCGTAGAGGTCGGCCTCCTCGTCGCTGATCGTCAGCATGATGATCTTCGCGCTGGGGGCCACCTCCTTGATGGAGGTGCACGCCTCGATACCGCCGCGCTTGGGCATCCGTACGTCCATCAGCACGATGTCGGGCAGCAGGTCGGCGGCCTTGTCGACCGCCTCCGCCCCGTCCCCCGCCTCACCGACGACCTGGATGTCCTCCTCGGCCGCGAGCACGATCTCCAGACCGCGGCGGAAGAGGGCGTGGTCGTCGACGACGAGAACCCTGATGGGCTCCGCGCGTGAAGAACTCCCGTCCGGGCCGGAGGCGGCGACTCCGTCTCCGGTGTCGCCGGCACGCATCGGTCCGAAGCTGTCCGCCATCGTTCCTCCCCCTGAAGGCCGTGGCCTGTGTTTCCGTGGCATCGCCAACCCAAGGCAACGACCCACCGGTTGGGCCGGTGCGGCCATGATTCCACGTCCGGACGGCGGCGGGGTGACGGAGCGGGGCGTGAAGTGGTCGCACACCGGTGCCCCTGGGGGCGCACTCGCGCCCCCAGGGGCACCGGCTCATCCGTCGCAGGGGACGGTCAGCCGCCGAGCGCGCCACCCGGAGCGTCCGCCCCGCCCTGGGTGACCATCGGGTCCGTGCTGAGGTGGATGACCCCGTAGTCGTACGCGTGGCGCCGGTAGACGACGCTGGGCTCCTTCGTCTCGGAGTCGACGAAGAGGTAGAAGTCGTGCCCGACCAGCTCCATTTCGTAGAGCGCCTGGTCGAGCGTCATCGGTGCGGCCACGTGGGTCTTCTCCCGGACGACACAGGGGCCTTCCCCCATGATCTCGAGAGAGCCGATCTTCTTGGTGGGCACGGCGTCCGGCTCCTCGTCGTGGACGACGTCACCGCTGCCGTTCAGGGTCGCGGCCCCCGGGACGACGTCGGCGACCTCGGCCGCCGAGATCCTGCCGTTGCCACGGCGGGTGTAGCGCTTGTCGTGCTGCTTGCGCAGCCGGGCCTCGAGCTTGTCCGCGGCCAGGTCGAGTGCTGCATACGCGTCGCTTGCCGCTGCCTCCGCCCGGATCACCGGCCCGCGGGAGTGGAGCGTGATCTCCACCCGGTCACTGCGGTCGGCCTGTCGGGGGTTGGGCTCCTTGGACACCTCGACGTCGAGGCTGATCACCTTGCCATCGAGCTTCTGGATCTTCTCCAGCTTCAGCTTCTCGGCCACGTGCTTGCGGAACCGCTCGGGCACCTCGGTCTTGCGGCCCTTGACGACGATGTCCACGCAGAACTCCGTTCCCGGATAGCCCCGCTCCACTGGCGGAGCATCTCCCTTTTGCACCAGGCTCCGGTGAGCCCCGGAACCTCGGACTCGGTGACTTTCACCTCCTCCTCCCCCAAGGACAAGATCTCCACCCCACCGATGCGGGTGATTGCCGGAAAGTCACGCTTCGGCACTCGGATGCGCGAGGCACGGCCTGCGCCATTGCCTCACAACCGAACATATCTCGCCCGGACGGATGTCGTCACCCTCTACTGATACGTACCTCCGTTCAGGTGAATTGACCCTCTCGTTACCTGCAACGATGCGAGTTCTCGGTCAGTTCCGGTTTATTTCGAAGGCGTCCGGCGGTGCCGCGATCACGGCCGAGCAGACCATGTCTCCGATCTTCCCTTCGGCCTGCTCCCTACCCCTGATTCGCCCGTACACCTCCGCCCGTACCGTCCTCTCACCCGTCCATCCCAGCGCCCGCACACCCGACTGCGCCGTCCGCACCGCCCGAGCCGCCTCCACCAGCGACGCCCCCGTCGTCATCAGGTCGTCCACCAGCACGACCCGCCCGCCCCCGGCCAGCAGCCGTTCGCCCCCGGCGACGACCTCCAGGGCGCCGGCCACATTCGCCGCCCGCTGACGGGAGTTCAGCCCCGACTGGTCGGCCACGGCCCGCCGCTGCCGCAGCACACCGAGCACCCGGGCCGGTGTTCCGGTGCGCCGCAGCTCCCGCGCCGCCGCGAGCGCGATCCGCCGCACCGGATCATGACCCCGCGCCCGGACCGCCCACCGCGCCGACGGCACAGGCACCAGCAGCACGGGCCCGTACCCCGCCCCGGCCTCCCGGACCGGCACACCGCCGGTGCCTGCCCCGGCCTCCTGTACCCGCGCACCACCGCCACAGCCCGGCCCGGCCCGCTCTCCCCGTGCGTCCCCCCTCCTGGACTCCAGCTCTCCCCACACATCCCCCTTCCCGAACCCCTGTCGTCCCTGCGGAGCCACGAGCCGCCCTCCCGGACCAGGACGTCCCGCAGGCCCCAGACCTGCCCGCACAGCCCCCGCCAGGGCCGCGCCCAGGGGTGCCGCCAGCGCCAGCGCACCCCGTTCCTTGTGGGCGAGGAGCATGGCCCGCACCTCGTCCCCGTAGGGAGCCGCCGCGTGCACCACGGACAGCCCCGCCGGCTCGGGCACCGGTCGCACCCGGCACGGTGCGGCCCCCGTCAGGGCGGCACGGCACTCAGGACAGAGCACCGTGCGAGGCGTCCCGCAGCCTCCGCACTCGGCCGGCAGCACCAGATCCGTGAGATCCCGCCACCACCCCCGCATGGCCACCACTGTGCCAACGCCCGGCCCGCTCGACCACCCCTGTGGAAAACCGCGGAGAACCGCCTGTGGACGGCTCCCGAAACGAACGGTGGGCCCGCCCGGAAACCGGACGAGCCCACCTGAGACGCACACGGCGCTACCCCGGATAGACCGGCGCCGTCCCGTCCTGGACCACCTTCTGCCACTGCTCGCCCGCCGACAGCCGCACGATCCCGTCCGCCTCCGAGTGCGCCACCAGCGGCAACTGCTCGTCCTCCGACGCGGCGATCTCCTTGACGTTCGCCAGCACGGAGGGCGAGGTGCCCAGCGGGGTGGAACCGTCGACCTGGACGTACTGCATCTGCTGGACGCCGCCCTTCTCACTGCCGACCACCACGAGGCGGCTGTCCCCGGCCCAGGACATGGCCGTGACCTCCTCGAGCTGGGGCGCGACGGAACGCGGTTCGACGATGAACGCGCCGTCGGGCTCACCGGCATCGGACCGCTCGACGCGGCCGATCTGCAGCGAGCTCTTGCCGTCCTTCTCAACGATCAGCGCGACGCGCACACCGTCGGCGGCCACCCGCACCGCCTCGATGCGCCCGTCGAGCTCCGGCGTCTGCACGACGACGGGCTCGCCCGCGCCCTTGCGCAGCAGAAGCAGCCTGGGTTTCTTCGGGTCGCGGTCGGCCACCCACAGATCGCCGTGCGCGTCCCAGCTCGGCGTCGTCAGCCGGTCGTCGGCCGTCCTGCCCTGGCTGCGCACCACCGGCTCGGCGAGCGAACCGCCCGGCACCAGCGACCCGACATACAGGTTCCGGCCGTCGGCCGACACCCCGGCGGCGGTGTCCTCGTCCCGCGACACCGCGGCCGCCCGCAGCTTCTTGCCGCCCTCGCCCAGCGCACCGGGCACCGGCTCGGGCTTCTTGTCGCGGTTGCCGCCCGGCATCCGTACGAGCCGCTGCTCGTGATCGATGAAGTACTGGTACTCCGGGTGCTCGCCCGTTCCGTGCGAGGCGACGCTCTCGGCCCTGGCCTTGGTCAGCACGCAGAGCTGCGAGCCGTTCGACCGCTGGAGCTCCACCTCGTCGACGCCGGTGGGGGTCAGATCCCGGAGGGTGAGGAGGATCTGGGCCGCCATCTCCCGGCACTTGGCGCTTCCGATCCGGTCGGCCCTCTTGTTGAGCGGCACCGTGACGCTGTTGCGGTCGTCGGGCGACAGCGACACGTCACTGTTCTTCAGTTCCGTGCCCGAGGGGAAACTCGACCTGACCACCGGGTCCAGCCAGTTCGTGGGCCCCTTCAGCAGGGCGCGCACGATCTGTGTCATCGGGTCCACCTGCGCGCGCACGTAGACCGGGTCGGCGACGGTCCCCAGGGGGCGGTCGGGCCCGGAGGTCCCGTTCGACGCGTAGTAGTACTTGTTGACGGACACATAGTTGCGCTGGAAGTCCGACGTGCCCATCACGACGCCCTGCGGCAGGCCGTCGATACGCCACTGCTTGTTCTTGAGCTTGGTCAGATGGACCGATCCGCTGTACTGGCCGGAGTCCGGCCCGTACGCGTGCCGGGCGTCCACGGTGGCGACCTTGGTGCCGTTCAGCCGGAACAGGACGTCGCGGCTGCCCTCCTTGGTCCCCGAGGGCGCTCCCACCGGCTCCGGCGCGCCCGCGAGGACCGTCGTCGAACGGTAGGGATCCCACGTCTTGCGCGCGCTGTCGGTGAGGTACTTGCCGGCCGTCTCGTACTTGGCGTCGTCGCTGGTCAGCGCCTCCAGGAAGCCCTGGACGATCTCCGCCGCCGAGGCGCCGGGATGCGGCGGCATGGCGTAGACGCGGACCTGCGAGTCCTGGCGCGGGGTGGACTCCACCCCGCGCAGATCCCCGCTGTCCGGCATCGAGGCGCACCCCGCCAGCAGCAGGACGCCACAACCGGCGTACACCATGACGCTCACCGAACGGCGTCCGCGGACGCCGTTCCCCCCTCGGTCAGCGCCCACGAAATGCCTCCCCATGTCCGAGCTCCTCCGGCGTCTCGCCGTCCCGCCCCCGCTCCTGCGCGGTGCGTTCCCGGCCGGTGCCGGATGTCTTCTCCTGGCGCCGCAGCGCTCCGGCGGGCCGGGGCACCACGCGGGCACCGTTGCCCGGCAGCGCCGTCGGATCGGCCGTGGGCGAGGCCCCGGCCAGCCGGGGGGCGATGGCCCCGCGCGGCGCTATCGGATCCGCGGCGGACCCGGCCTGCTGTACGGGAACCGTGGCGCGCTTCGTCGCGCCGCCGTGCGGCAGCCCGGCGTCGTCGAGTCCGCGGTTGCGCCGGGAGTCCTTGGGTTCCAGGGGTATCGGTGATCCCCTGAGCGGCTCGTCGGCCGTGCGCGGCAGGGTCAGCCGGAACTGCGAACCGCCGCCCGGCTCGCCCCAGGCCTGCAGCCAGCCGCCGTGCAGCCGTGCGTCCTCCAGGGCGATGGACAGGCCGAGACCCGTGCCGCCGGTGGTACGCGCGCGTGCCGGGTCGGCCCGCCAGAAGCGGCTGAACACGCGGGTCGCCTCGCCGGGCTTGAGCCCGACCCCGTAGTCGCGGACCGCGATCGCGACCGCTCCGCCCGCAGCGGCGAGCTTGACGACGACGTCCTTGCCCTCACCGTGCTCCACGGCGTTGACGACGAGGTTGCGCAGCACCCGCTCGACACGCCGGGCGTCCGCCTCGGCGATCAGCGGCTGCTGGTCGCCGACGACACGTATGAGCGTGCCCTTGCGCTCGGCGAGCGGTTCGGCCCCGCCGACCACCCGTCGTACGACCTCCCTGAGGTCGATCGCGTCGGCCTCCAGCGCGGCCGCGCCCGCGTCGAACCGGCTGATCTCCAGCAGGTCGGCGAGCAGCGTCTCGAAGCGGTCCAACTGGTCGGCGAGCAGTTCGGCCGACCGCGCGGTCACCGGGTCGAAGTCCACGCGCGCGTCGTGGATGACGTCGGCGGCCATCCGCACGGTGGTCAGAGGTGTGCGCAGTTCGTGCGACACGTCGGACACGAACCGGCGCTGCATGCGCGACAGGTCCTCGAGCTGCTGGATCTTGAGCTGGAGGTTCTGCGCCATCTTGTTGAAGGCTTCGCCCAGACGCGCGATGTCGTCCTCGCCGGTGACCTTCATACGTTCCTGGAGGCGCCCGGCGGAGAGCCGCTCGGCGATCCCTGCCGCCATCCGCACCGGTGTGACGACCTGGCGCACCACGAGCCATGCGATGGCCCCGAGGAGCACCACGACGAACAGTCCGGCCGTCGCGAGGGTGCCCTTGACCAGGCTCAGCGACTTCTCCTCCTGCGTCAGCGGGAAGAGGTAGTAGAGCTGGTAAGCGTCCCCGTTGGGGTCGCTGACCTGCTTGCCGATGACCAGTGCCGGCTGGGACTCCTTGCCGTCCTTGTAGACGACACGGGTGTAGCTCTGCGCCGCCGAGGTGCCCTTGTCCAGCCGGGTGCGCAGGTTCTCGGGGATGCTCACCGTCGAGTCGACGGCGCCCGAGGACCGCGGTGCGAGGCCCCCGCTGCCGTCGCCCGAAGCGGTGGAGTTGAGCGTCACCACGTCGAACGCGCCCTGCCCACCGCTGGACAGGGACACGACGAGGTCGGTCATCCACGCGCTGACGTTCCTCGACGTCCGGCCGCCCGCGGCCGAACGGTCGTCGCCGTTGGCCGTCACCGCCGAGTCCGCCTGCTGCTTGGCCACCGCGAAACCGCCGGTGGCCTGGCTCTGCGAGGCCCTCACCTTGGCGTCCAGCAGACCGTTGCGGACTTGCCCGATCACGACGAAGCCGAGCAGCAGCACGACGCCCATCGACATCAGCAGCGTCGTCGCGACGATCTTGAGCTGGATGTTGCGCCGCCACAGCCGCATCACGGGCAGCAGCGGACGGCGCACCCAGCGTATGAGCAGCCGGAGAACCGGACTGCCCTGGACTCCGCCCTGGAGCAGTCCTCCTTCGAAGAACCGCTCCCAGCGGGAGCCCTTCATTTTCCGGCCGACAGGCCGCCCCGAACGATCCCCCAGCTCAGCGGACGCCGAAGCGGCACTGTCCCATGACATGTCAGCTCGGTCCTGCCTTGTATCCGACGCCTCGGACGGTCACTACGATCTCCGGGCGCTCCGGGTCCTTCTCGACCTTGGAGCGCAGTCGCTGGACGTGCACGTTGACCAGACGGGTGTCCGCCGCGTGCCGGTAGCCCCACACCTGCTCCAGGAGGACCTCACGCGTGAACACCTGCCAGGGCTTACGCGCCAGAGCGACCAGCAGGTCGAACTCCAGCGGCGTCAGCGCGATCGACATGCCTTCCCGTTTCACAGAGTGACCGGCGACGTCGATGACGAGATCGCCGATCGAGAGCTGCTCGGGTGCCGGTTCCTCCGAACGGCGCAGCCGCGCCCTGATCCGCGCCACCAGCTCCTTTGGCTTGAACGGCTTCACGATGTAGTCGTCGGCGCCCGACTCGAGGCCGACCACGACATCGACGGTGTCGCTCTTCGCCGTGAGCATCACGATCGGTACCCCGGACTCCGCCCTGATCAGGCGGCACACCTCGATGCCGTCCCGTCCGGGCAGCATCAGGTCCAGGAGCACCAGGTCGGGCTTGGCGTCGCGGAAGGCGGCCAGCGCCTTGTCGCCGTCGGCTACGAAAGACGGCTCAAAACCTTCACCACGCAACACGATGCCGAGCATCTCGGCCAGTGCGGTGTCGTCATCGACGACAAGGACTCGTCCCTTCATAAACGACATCATCCCATTAACTAAATCGTTACCTGGCGTGACAAGTCACACAGCTCGGCGAGAGCCTCAGCCGTCACGGGCGAAACAACGCCCTCTTCGGTGACGATCGCCGTGATCAACTCCGGCGGCGTCACGTCGAACGCCGGGTTGTACGCCTGGGTCCCCAGGGGTGCCACAGGTATACCCCCTCCCGGCTCCACGCCCGCCACCGGGACCTGCGGAGCTGCGATCTCCGTCACTTCATGACCCGCGCGCTGCTCGACTTCGATGGACGCGCCGTCGGGCGTGTCCTGATCGATGGTCGTCACCGGCGCCACCACGATGAACGGCACATGGTGGTACCTGGCGAGCACCGCGAGCGGATAGCTCCCCACCTTGTTCGCCACCGAACCGTCGGCGGTGATGCGGTCGGCCCCGATCAGCACCGCGTCCACCTCCCCGGCCGCGAACAGGGAGCCCGCCGCGTTGTCCGTGAGCAGGGTGTACGCCATGCCGCTGCGAGCGGCCTCGTAGGCCGTCAGCCGGGCACCCTGCAGCAGGGGCCGCGTCTCGTCCACCCAGAGCCGCCGCAACTGCCCCGCCCGGTGCGCGGCGAGCGCCACGGCGAACGCGGTGCCCTCACCGCCGGAGACCAGCGCGCCGGTGTTGCAGTGCGTGAGGACCCGGTGGCTGCCGCCCGGCAGCAGTTCGTCGAGCAGCGCGAGGCCGCGCTCGGCCATGCGCGCGCTCGCCTCGGCGTCCTCGCGGTGCAGAGTCCGCGCCGCGTTCAGCGCGGCCGCCGCGGCCACCGCCTCGTCGCCGCCCGCCGAGAGCGCCGCCCGGTGGGCCGCCTGCGCCCGGCGCACACCGACCGCGAGGTTCACGGCGGTCGGCCGGGCACCGGCCAGGGCATGGGCGGCCTCCTCCACGTCGAAGCCGCGTACGGCGGCGAGCGCGACGCCGTACGCACCGGCGATCCCGAGCAGCGGCGCCCCGCGCACCGCGAGCGTACGGATCGCCTCCACCAGTGCCGGCGCGTCCGTGCACACCAGCTCGACCTCCTCCGCGGGGAGCCGCGTCTGGTCGAGAAGGACCACCACGGGACCTTCGGGCGGCTCGTGCCAGCGGATCGCGGGTATCTCCGTCGGTCCGCTGTCCTCGCGGGCTTGCGCGTAGTGATCGGCCATTCGCCCAGTCTGCCCCGTACCCGGCCGACAATTGAAGGTGTGCAGCCCATACGGGGGCCCGTCCCTCGCCGGGCACGCCGTGACACGATGGCTGCCAACCTGCCGCCGCGACCGCGGGACGGGCACCGTGAAGGAGCGACGATGAACGACACTCCGGGCTGGGCGTCGCCCGGATCCGCCCCCTCCGGCGAAGAGACGCCGGACTCGTCCGGCACCCCGCGGCCCGCGGACCAGGACGGAGCGAATCCGCCCGAGCAGCCGTCGAAGTGGTCCAAGGAGCAGCCCCCGCCCGGTCAGTGGTCCTCGCCCGCCCCGCAGGGGCCCCCGCAGGCCCCGCCGCCCCCCGCGCCCGGCCCCGGCTGGGGCAGCCGTCCGCCGGGCGGCCAGGGCGGCGGATACGGCGGCTGGGGAGGCCCCGGACAGGGCGCCCCCGGAGGTCCCGGCGGCTGGGGCGGCACCTGGGGCGCGCAGGCGCCCGCCGCCAAGCCCGGCGTGATCCCGCTGCGCCCGCTCGGCGTCGGCGAGATCCTGGACGGCGCCGTGTCGACCATGCGCGCCCACTGGCGCACGGTCCTCGGCATCTCGCTGGCCGTCGCCGTCGTCACGCAGGTCGCCATCATCCTGGTCCAGGGCTTCGTCCTGGACAGCACCGACACGGAGGCGCTCAACGACCCCAGTGCCACCGTCGGCGAGCTGAGCCGGGCCATGGGCGACGCCCTTCTCGGCTCCGGTCTCGTCCTGCTCGTCACCCTGCTCGGCACCATCGTCGCGACGGCCCTGCTCACCTCGGTGACCAGCCGTGCCGTGATCGGCAAGCCGGTGACCACGGGCGAGGCGTGGCGGGACGCCCGTCCCCAGCTCGCCCGGCTCTTCGGCCTGACCCTGCTGCTCCCGCTCATCGCCGTCGCGATCCTCACCGCCGGCGCACTGCCGGGTCTGCTCGTGATGGCGGGCGGCTCGGCCGACGCCGGCTTCACGCTCGCCGTCTTCGGCGCCCTGGCCGCGGGTGTCGTCACCCTCTGGCTGATGATCCGCTTCTCGCTCGCCTCCCCCGCCCTGATGCTGGAGAAGCAGAGCATCACGAAGTCGATGCGCCGCTCCGCGAAACTCGTCCGCGGCTCCTGGTGGCGGGTGTTCGGCATCCAGCTCCTCGCCGCGATCATCGCCTTCATCGTGGAGTCGATCGTCGTGATCCCCTTCGCCGTCCTCGCCGCCGCACTGAGCGGCGACGGCCTGACCGGCTTCCTCGACAGCTCCGGCGGCGACCTCGGCTGGACCTACCTCATCGTCAGCGGCATCGGGTCGGTGATCGGATCCATGATCACCTTCCCGATCACCGCAGGCGTCACGGTGCTCCTGTACATCGACCGCCGCATCCGCCGCGAGGCCCTCGACCTCGATCTGGCCCGGGCCGCCGGCCTCCAGGGATACGGCACCACCGGCACCACACCAGGGAGTTGATGCGGTGAACGGGGCGGGGGGAGTTCTCACGGCGGTACTCGCGGGGCCGCACACCGGTGCGACAGCGGTCCTCGCGCTGTCCCGCGACGACACACCACCGGTGACCACACCGCGCGAGGCCGCACGGGAGGCGGCCAGACGCGAACTGTCCAAGCGGATGTACCACGAGAACGACCCCGGCCTCGTCCAGCGCGCCCTGAACGCCTTCTGGGACTGGGTCGACCGATTGTTCGGCGCCGCCTCGTCCGCGACACCCGGCGGAACACTCGGACTCGTCGTCATCGTCCTCGCCGTCGTGGCGGTCGTGGCCGCCCTGTGGTGGCGCCTGGGCACTCCGCACCGGACCCCCGCCTCGTCCGCCGCCCTCTTCGACGACCGCCCCAGGAGCGCCGCCGAACACCGCGCCGCCGCCGAGGCACACGCCGCCCAGGGCCACTGGAACCAGGCCGTCCAGGAACGGATGCGCGCCGTCGTACGGTCCCTGGAGGAACGCGCCCTGCTCGATCCCCGCCCCGGCCGCACGGCCGACGAGGCGGCCGCCGAGGCGAGCCGCCCCCTGCCCTCCCACGCCGACCGACTGCGCGCCGCGGCACGCGACTTCGACGACATCACGTACGGCGGCCGCACCGGCGACCCACGCGCGTACCAGCACCTCACCGCACTCGACCACGACCTGGAGCGCACCAGGCCCGTCCTCACGGACAGCGCCGCCGGCTCGCACCCGAAGACGGCCCGCAACGGCCACCAGGGGGCCGCCTCATGACCGAGGCCACCCTCACCCCCACCTCGTCCTCGCCCACCACCCGCCAGATCTGGACCCGCACGCGCGGAATCGTCCTCGCGCTCGTCCTCCTGCTGGCGGCCGGTGTCGCGATAGCCGCGGTCCGCTCGGACGCCCGGCACGGCCGCCTCGACCCGCGCTCCGCCGACCCCTCCGGCAGCAAGGCCGTCGCCCGGCTCCTCGCCGACCGGGGAGTCTCCACGCGCGTGGTCACCACCCTCGGCGAGGCACGCTCCGCGGCCGGCCCCGACACCACCCTGTTGATCACGTCCCCCGACCTGCTGACCAAGCGTCAACAGACGCTCCTGCACACGGCGACGGAACAATCCGGCGGCCGTACGGTCCTGATCTCGCCCGGATCGCCCTCCCTGGGCACCCTCGCCCCCGAGGTCACCGCCGACCCCGCGGTCAGCCTCGACTCGACGCTCTCCCCCCGCTGCGGGCTGCCCGCCGCCCGCCGAGCAGGCAGCGCCGACACGGGCGGCATCCGCTACGGCACCACCGCCAAGAACGCCGACACCTGCTACCCGAGCGACGGACTGGCCACCCTCGTACGCGTGCCGGCCCGCGCGGGAAGCGGCGACACCGTCGTGGTCGGCGCCCCCGACATCCTCTACAACGACCGTCTCGACGAGCAGGGCAACGCCTCGCTCGCGCTCCAACTCCTCGGCTCCCGCACCCACCTGGTCTGGTACCTCCCCTCGCTCTCCGACGACTCGGCCACCGACACGGACCGCCGGAGCTTCTTCGACCTGCTCCCCTCGGGCTGGCTCTGGGGCACCCTGCAGCTCTTCATCGCCGCCGTCGTGGCAGCACTGTGGCGGGCACGCCGCATGGGCCCCCTCGTACCCGAACGGCTTCCCGTCGCGATCCGCGCCTCCGAGACCGCCGAAGGCCGCGCCCGCCTCTACCGCAAGGCCGCCGCCCGCGACCGCGCGGCCGCCGCTCTCCGCTCCGCCACCCGCACCCGCCTCGCCCCCCTCATCGGCGTACCCCCGGCCCAGGCGCACGCGCCCGAGACCCTGCTCCCCGCCCTGGCCACCCACGTCGACGGCAACCCACAGGCCCTGCTCCCGCTCCTCTTCGGGCCGCCGCCCCGCGACGACGCGGCCCTCGTCTCCCTCGCCGACCAACTCGACGCCCTCGAAAGAGAGGTACGCATTTCATGATGGACCCGACCACTGACAACGCCGGGTACACCGGGTACACCAGAGACGCGGACACCGCCCGCTCCTCCCTGGAAGCCCTGCGCACCGAGATCGCCAAAGCCGTGGTCGGCCAGGACCCCGCTGTGACCGGCCTCGTCGTCGCCCTCCTGTGCCGCGGACACGTTCTCCTCGAAGGAGTCCCCGGAGTGGCCAAGACGCTGCTCGTCCGCGCACTCGCGTCCGCCCTGGAACTCGACACCAAGCGCGTCCAGTTCACCCCCGACCTCATGCCGAGCGACGTCACCGGCTCGCTCGTCTACGACGCCCGCACCGCCGCGTTCTCCTTCCAGCCCGGCCCGGTCTTCACCAACCTCCTGCTCGCCGACGAGATCAACCGCACGCCTCCCAAGACCCAGTCGTCGCTGCTGGAGGCGATGGAGGAACGCCAGGTCACCGTCGACGGCACACCCCGGCCGCTGCCCGAGCCCTTCCTGGTCGCCGCGACCCAGAACCCGGTCGAGTACGAGGGAACGTATCCGCTCCCCGAGGCCCAACTGGACCGCTTCCTCCTCAAACTGACGATCCCGCTGCCTTCCCGCCGGGACGAGATCGACGTCCTCACCCGTCACTCCGAGGGCTTCAATCCGCGCGATCTGCGCGCCGCGGGCCTGCGCCCCGTCGCGGGCCCCGCCGACCTCGAAGCCGCCCGCGCCGCGGTCGCCAAGACGACGGTCTCTCCCGAGATCACCGGCTACGTCGTCGACCTGTGCCGCGCGACCCGCCAGTCGCCGTCGCTCACGCTCGGCGTCTCCCCGCGCGGCGCGACGGCCCTGCTCGCCACCGCCCGTGCCTGGGCCTGGCTGACCGGCCGCGACTACGTGATCCCCGACGACGTCAAGGCCCTGGCCCTGCCGACCCTGCGCCACCGTGTGCAACTCCGCCCCGAGGCCGAGATGGAGGGCGTGACGGCCGACTCCGTCATCAGCGCGATCCTCGCCCACGTCCCCGTCCCCCGCTGATGGCACTCACCGGACGCGCCGCTCTCCTGGCGGCCCTGGGCGCGCTCCCTGTCGGCATCTGGGGGCCCAGTTGGACAGGCGTCCTCGCCGTGAACGTCCCCCTGGCCCTGGCCTGCGCCTGCGACGCCGCCCTCGCGGCTCCCGTACGACGTCTGGGCCTGACCCGCTCGGGGGACACCTCGGTGCGCCTCGGTGAGTCCGCCGACGTCACCCTCACCGTCACCAACCCCTCCGGCCGCCTCCTGCGCGGCCACCTCAGGGACGCCTGGCCGCCGAGCAGTTGGGAACCCGGCACGGAGGTCGAGGCCTCCCGCCACCGTCTGACGGTCCCCGCCGGCGAACGCCGCCGTCTGACGACCCGTCTGCGCCCCACACGCCGGGGCGACCGCCGGGCCGACCGTGTCACGATCCGCTCGTTCGGCCCGCTCGGCCTGTTCTCCCGTCAGGGCAGTCACGAAGTCCCCTGGGCCGTGCGCGTCCTGCCCCCCTTCACCAGCCGGAAGCATCTCCCTTCCAAACTGGCCCGGCTCCGTGAACTCGACGGCCGCACCAGTGTGCTGACGCGCGGTGAGGGAACGGAGTTCGACAGTCTGCGCGAGTACGTTCCCGGCGACGACACCCGCTCCATCGACTGGCGCGCCACAGCCCGCCGGACGACGGTCGCCGTACGCACCTGGCGTCCCGAGCGCGACCGCCACATCCTTCTGGTCCTCGACACCGGCCGCACCTCCGCGGGCCGCGTCGGCGACGCGCCCCGCCTCGACGCTTCCATGGACGCGGCCCTGCTCCTCGGCGCCCTGGCCTCCCGCGCCGGCGACCGCGTGGACCTCCTCGCCTACGACCGCCGGGTACGCGCCCTGGTCCAGGGCCGTGCGGCCGGCGACGTCCTTCCGTCCCTGGTCAACGCCATGGCCGGGCTCGAACCGGAGCTCGTCGAGACGGACGCCCGCGGCCTGACCGCGACAGCCCTGCGTACGGCCCCGCGACGCTCCTTGATCGTGCTGCTGACGACCCTCGACGCCGCCCCGGTCGAAGAGGGCCTGCTCCCGGTGCTCTCCAGCCTCACCCAGCGCCACACGGTGCTGCTGGCATCGGTCGCGGACCCGCACGTCGCACGCATGGCGAAGGACCGGGGAGACATCGACGCGGTGTACGAGGCAGCGGCGGCGGCCCAGGCCGAGGCGGGACGTCAGCGCACCGCCGAGACGCTGCGGCGTCGCGGCGTCACCGTCGTGGACGCGACTCCGGACGACCTCGCGCCGGCCCTTGCGGACGCCTACCTGGCGCTGAAGTCCGCGGGCCGCCTGTAAACGCCGCTAATAGAACCAGGAAGTCGGCACGCCGACCATCAGCCGACCGTGAACGGAGAGCGGGAAAATGATTCTGAACGCAGAAAACCCCCGGACCGGTATCCCCGGTCCGGGGGTTTTCTCAAAAT
>NZ_JBSFZS010000103.1:0-28269 GCF_053600395.1 Streptomyces sp. NPDC005070
GGCACGGACTTGCGGATCTCGCCGCGGGACTTGCCGATGACCTCCTGGGCGACGGCTGCGGCGCCCGGGGCCTGTCCGCTACAGCGTCGACGCGGGGATTCCCCGGTCCGTCGTCGTAGCGGCTTCGGACTGTTCCGCTTCTCCCTTCGCGGCCAGGGCGTTGGTGGCGGCGTTGAAGCGCTCCATCGAGGTGGGACGGTCGGAGCCCAGGACGTACTCCTTCAGGGTCCGGCGGTGGAGGACCATCGAGTCGGTGTGCGGAGCGCGGACCGAGTCGAGGATCTCCGGGAGACGGGTGCACTCGCGGTCGAGGAGGTAGGCGCCGCCCGCGGTGGTGTAGGCGGCCCGGAACTCGTCGTCGGGCAGGTCGCGCGCGTTGGTGAGGACATACGGCTTGAGGCTGGCCACGAAGTCGGCGACCACCGAGGAGACGTCGCTGACGAGGATGTCCGCCTGGTTGAAGCACTCGTAGAGGTTCGGCAGTTGGTCGAGGATCACGTTGTGGCGGACGGCGCCCTGGCTCTCCCAGAAGATCCGGTGCCACTCGGCTCGCAGTTCCTGCCACTCGGCCGCTGCGGCGCGGTCGGGAACCCGCGCCTCACGCATCTGTTCGGCGGCGTCACCGCCGAGCCTGCCGGCCAGTTCGTCGAGGCGGGCCCGGATTTCCCGCAGCCGGGGTCGTACGGCGAGGGTCGCGGCGGCGGCCGCCGCGGGGTCCCGCCGCTCGTTGTCGGCGCGCAGCAGCTCGCGGATCGTCCTGTCGGCGTCCGCCGCTTCAGCCGAGCGCTTGCCGGTCAGCGGGTGCGGCTTGTAGATGATCCGTACGTCCTCCGTCAGGAGCCTCTCGATCAGGGGCACGCCCATCGGGATCAGAGAGGTGTGGCAGTCGTCGTCGCTCCAGCCTTCCCAGGTGGGCGCGTAGAGGACGACGGGCAGAGGGCCGGGGACGTGCTCGGCGTGCAGGCGGATCGGGGAAAGCTGCGGGCGCCCCACCTCCACGATCGCGCTGTCACTGATCGCGTGCCGCACCCGCTGGTAGCGGTCCCGGCCCGCGCGGCCGGCCACCCAGATCTCGTCGTACACCTTGCTGACCCGGTTGCTGCTGGCGAGCTTGTCGCTGTCGCCGTGACCGATGAACACGTGCTTGGCCTCGGCCACGCGGAGCATGTGAACGTTCTTGCCCGCGTTGCCGGGATACAGCACGACCCGGACGCCGGACAGTTCGAGCTCGGCCAGGTCGTCGGCCTTCGGCACGCAGACGACCGGGATCCAGGTACGGCTCAGGTGATGGAACGAGGCGGTCTCCCGCAGGACGATCACCGGCCGCAGGTCGAGCTGTTCCAGCGTCTCGATCCACATGTTGACCTGGTACATGAAGTCGCGGGAGACGGCCGCGAAGCTGAAGTAGAGCGCCACCTCCGGCCGGTACTCCGCCAGTTGACGGTTGACCTCGGCGAACACCTCGTCCCGTACGGGCATCCGGCGGGCCCTGCGGTACTGGCCCAGCAGCGCGATGACGGCCGCCGTGGTCACACCGGCGGTGATCGCGAAGCCCGCGTAGGCCGGCTCCCAGGTGCCGGCGGTGAGCGCGGCGAGGAGGCCGACGTGGGTCGGCAGGTCCAGGTGCAGGAGTTTGCGCAGGTGGCGTCTGAACAGGATGGCGGGCGGCTGGTGGGGTATCGGGAGCGCGCTCAGGTCGAGGTTGCGCACCATCAGCGGCAGCACCCGGCGCCGGCTGATGGCGTGGTGCACCGCCGCGTACAGCATCATCATCGCGAGGTGACCGCTGACGACCGCGAGGGCGGTGACCAGCCACACGCCCGGCGCGTCCATCCGGCTGGCCAGCGCGAGCAGCATCACCGTGCGAACCGCGAACCGCATGGTGCGATCGAGATGCAGCGCGGCCAGCCGGCGTACGAAACTCGGAGCGCGCGCGTGCAGTACCTCGTCCACCACATACGTCACGGCCGACGCCGCCACGAAGCCCCACAGGGACGGCAGCAGGGCGACAACCGGCAGGGCGACGAAACCGGCGCCGAGCAGGAGCACGAGGAGCAGGTCGATCACCCCGCGCACTCGCAGAACTCCACACAACCGACGGATCACCATGGGCGGGACTTCCTCATCCGAGACGTTCGCCCCGATGGGCGAGCTGTATGCCAGTTCGACTCGGAATGACCGTGAAGAGTTGTACACCCGATCTATGGAAAAAATTCATCTTCTGTTGGGGAACGCGAGGGAATGCCTGGGGCTGCTTCGCCGCCGTCGACGGAGGCAACGGCCACGGCGTCCACCGGCTGTTCAACGCCGGTGGAGCAGTGGTTTCGTCACGTCAGACACGCGACGACACCGGACGGTTGTACGGACGGGGACAAGCCCGCCGTAGCCGGGAACCGTGTCCTACTTCTTCAAGGAGTCCAGGCAGAGAACGAACTTGTCGGCGTCCCACTCCTGGGCGAGAGCGGCCTCGCCGACCGTGCACGCGTTGACGTCGAAGGTGTTCTCGACGACCTTGAGGACCTTGTAGTTGGCGTCCTTGTAGCCGATACCGAGCTTCACGACCACCGCGACGACGATCAGGACGACAACGCCGAGGGGCTGTGAGACGGCCGGCGCCGCTAGGGCCTGTCTGACAATTCCCGTCTGCCCGGCGACGCCATGCACGCACTCTCGCCGCACCGGCCCCAGACCCGAGTACATCCAGTACGCAGGTCTGGGGCCGGCGCGCCGAGAGCACGCACCTGACGCCGCCGGGCCGCCCTTCGGGCGACGACGCGAATTGTCAGACAGGCCCTAGTGGACGCGGCGGCGGCCCTTCGTGCGGTGGGGGTACGGGAACAGGCGCGGGCGGCGCTTGGCGGCCACGTCCTCTATCCAGCCGAAGAGCAGGATCGCCAGGCAGATCAGCGGGACGGACACGAGCAGCGGGGTCCATTGGCTCGCCAGCAGCCACTGCGCGTGGTCGAAGAGGAAGGAGTTGCTCCACAGCGGGTCGATCAGCGGCTCGGTCAGCACCAGCGCGAAGGAGTGCCACAGGTAGACCGTGACCGCGCGGGAGTTGAGCAGGGTGATCACGCCGTTGAACCGCTCCAGCGGCTTGGGCCACTGTTCCCAGGACGGGCTCAGGTGGAGCAGCAGCATCACCGCGCCGAACGACCAGATCGCCTGGGCGACCGGCACCGCTTCCAGGTCGTGCCCGAGCCGGGGGTCGTCCACCGGCGCCCGCATCAGCCACCAGAAGCCGAACATGAGCACCAGCGGTGCGACGGACGGCACGACGTACTGCGGGATCTTGCGGAGCAGCCCCTCCTGGTGGGCCATGCCGAGCAGCCAGCAGGCGCCGAAGGTGGTGAAGTCGGTGGCGGCTTCCATCAGCCGGCCGGACTGGTCGACCAGGCCGGAGTTGATGACGAACGCGAGCGCCAGCGGCACCAGCAGGGTGACCCAGGGCAGCTTGCGCATCGCCTTGAGCAGGAGCGGCGACAGCAGGACGTACCAGAGGTAGGCGCGCAGGTACCACAGCGGCACACAGATCTGTTCGGCCCAGGAAGCGGGCAGGTGCCCGCCGAAGGTGTGCAGCGAGGCCCCGAACGGCGGCTCGCTGAACGGCAGGATCCAGTAGGCCAGGTCGCCCCACCACCAGTTGGGGTGGTGGAGGTCGGGCCGCCAGCCTTCCAGGAGCATCAGCGGCACCACGACCGCGCCGAACAGCCACAGCGGCGGCAGCAGACGGCGCAGCCGGCCGCGGATCACGCTCAGCGCGGGGCGGTTGAGGGAGCGCGCCATCAGCGACCCGGCCAGCGCGAACATGACGCCCATGGAGGGGAAGACGATCGGCAGCCAGGTCCAGGCGAAGTTGTGGTAGATCACCACGCGGACCAGGGCGAGCGCCCGCAGCAGGTCGAGGTAGCGGTCACGGCCGGGCTTCCCCGCCGGCGCCGGGGTGGCCTCCTCGGGCCCCGGGGCGCGCTGCGCGGGAATCCCGGCGGGGTCCACCCGCAGGGCGACGGTGTCGTAGGAGTCCTGGATGCCGAAGGCACCCGGTTCCGCGGTGTTCATGAAGAGCTTGCCCCCGTTGTGACATCAAGTCCGACCTCGCCGGTGCGCCGCAGCTTCTGCCAGCGCAGCCGGCCCCCGGTCAGGGCGGTGATGGCGGACTGCAGCAGCACCATGTACATGAGCACCCGGTAGACCACCTGCTGGGCCGGCAGCGTGATCAGATGCCACGCCTTCTCCTTGTCCAGGTGGAAGGACCACCAGGCGCAGACGGCCTGCAGGGCCATCACGGCGAACCAGGCGGCCAGGGTCTTGTACGCGTCGACGAAGACCACGCCGTAGACCATGCCGATGTCGATGGCGGGCGCGAGCAGCGGCGTGACCACCATGAACAGGGCGACGAACGGCAGACCCACCCGGCCGAAGTGGCCGGCCTCGCCGCGCTCCAGCACCGAGTGCCGGTGCTTCCACATCGCCTGCATGGTGCCGTAGCTCCAGCGGTACCGCTGCGACCACAACTGCTTCATGCTGACGGGCGCCTCGGTCCAGGCCCGGGCGTCCTCGGCGTAGACGACCTTCCAGCCGGCCCGGTGCAGGGCCATGGTCACGTCGGTGTCCTCGGCGAGCGTGTCGTCGCTCATACCGCCCGCCTGCTCCAGCGCCGAGCGGCGGAAGCCGCCCACGGCGCCGGGGATGGTCGGCATGCAGTTGAGCACGTCGTACATCCGACGGTCGAGGTTGAAGCCCATCACGTACTCGATGTGCTGCCAGGCGCCGATCAGCGTGTCGCGGTTGCCGACCTTGGCGTTGCCGGCCACCGCGCCGACACGCGGGTCGCCGAAGGGCTGGACGAGCTCGCGGACGGTGGACGGCTCGAAGACCGTGTCGCCGTCCATCATCACGATCAGGTCGTACGAGGCGGCGGCCACACCGGTGTTGAGCGCGGCGGGCTTGCCGCTGTTCGGCTGCCGGATCAGCCGGACCATCGGCAGGTCGAGCTCTTCCACGATGGCGGACGTGTCGTCGGTCGATCCGTCGTCGACCACGATCACTTCGATGGGGTAGTCGCTTCTGGTCAGGGAGAGCAGGGTGTTGGTGATGCACTCCTGCTCGTTGTACGCGGGCACGATCACGGTCACCGGTTCGGTGACCGGGTCGCCCCAGGAGAAGCCCGGCTTGCGGGTGCGCCGCACGTGGACGGCCGAGAGCACCAGCATCAGCGCGAACCGCAGCATGACGAGGACACCGACGACCGCGAGCAGGCCGACGAGCCACGGCAGCAGGTGCACCGAGAAGGTGGTGCACCACAGGAACGCCTTGCCGAGCCACAGGTTGTAGCTGGAGACCTCGGTGTTGGCGGAGCCGGTGCCGAGCGCCTCGCCGATGGTCTTGAAGGTGTAGCCCCGGTCCTTCAGCTTCTCGATGATGACCGGCAGCGCGGCCAGCGTCTGGGACCGGTTGCCGCCCGCGTCGTGCAGCAGGATCATCTCGCCCTGGCCGGGGAGGTCGGGCATGGCGGACTTGACGATGGCGTCGACGCCGGGGCGCTTCCAGTCGTCGGTGTCCTTGTCGATGAAGGCGGTCAGGTACCCCTCGGACCCGGCCTGCTTGGTCACCGGCCACGACCAGTCGTCCAGCGCGTCCACGGTGGAGGAGTAGGGCGGGCGGAACAGGCTGGTGTGGATGCCGGCGACACCGGCCAGCGCGAGCTGGGTCTCGCCCAGTTCCCAGGTGAGCCGGGAGCCGGAGTGCAGCGCGAGGTCGGGGTGGGTGAAGGTGTGCAGCCCGATCTCGTGGCCGCCGGCCACGATCTGGCGGATCAGCGACGGGTTGCGGGTGACCATCGAGCCGGTGACGAAGAAGTCGGCGCTGATGTTCTCCTTCTTCAGCACCTCGAGGATCTTCGGCGTCCACTGGGCGGACGGCCCGTCGTCGAAGCTGAGGACGACCGTCTTGTCCGGGATCGTGTAGTTGACCGGCTTGTTCTTCTTGTCGCCGCGCGCGTCGACGACCGGGCCGCCCTCCAGCACGCTGGTCGGGACGGTGGCCTTGTCCACCGAGGTGGCGATCTTCTCGTCGTGGAATACCTCGTTGTTCGCCATCCCCCGCAGCACCATCAGCGCCAGCAGGGTCGCCAGCACGGTCACCGGCAGGAAGAAGCGCAGAGGAGGCGCGGCGAGTCGGCGCGGGCGCGCCGTGGACTGCCGGGGGCGTTGGTGGCGGGAGCGGGACATGGACTTCCTGGTCGTTCGCGTCGGCTACTGCGCGGTGTCGGTCACGGAGTCCGACGCCGCCGTACCGGCCGTCGTCGTCGCGGCGACCGACGCGGTGGCGTCGGGTGTGGTGGCTTGCGCGGGGTCGGTCACGGAGCTCGACCGTGTGGGGTCGGTCACCGGGCTCGACGCCGCCGTACCGGCGTCAGCCGTGCCCGCGTCCGCCGTCGCGGTGGCCGGCGCGGTGGCGTCGGGCGTGGTCGCGGTGGGGGTGGCGGCGGTCGTGGCCGCCGTGGCGGTGGTGCCCGCTCCGGGCTCGACGCCGGGAGCCGCGGGCAGCGGCGCGTTCAGATACTGGCTGGGCGGCGTGGTGTTCGCCGTGCCCGGGATGGTGAGCGCGGGTGCCTGCGACTGGGTTCCGACCAGGCCGGAGATCATCGCCACGACGCATCCGGCGCACAGGATGCCCACCAGCCAGCCGAGACCGCGCAGACGGCGGCCGCGCTGACCGGTCTGGTCGACGAAGACAGGAGCCGGCTCGACCTCCGTGGAGGTACTGGTCATCGACAGCCCCGGGCCTTCCTTCGTGCGTGACGACTGCCAGTCCGGCGGCGCCGGACTGGCAGTGAGTAGTGCGGAAAAGTGATCGATGTGCGAGGAAAGAGAGATTATTCGACCCGCTCCCGATTCCGTACCAAGATTAATATGAAGATTCGATGAAGGTCACGCGGGTCTCGTAGAGTTCGGTGTGTCGCCCGCCCATCGCCCGATCGGACCCTCACGCATGGCCATAGCCCGCAGCCGTCGCGGCCGCCGTCGCAGCCGCCTGACGGCCGCCGCGATCGTCGTGGTCGCGCTCTCGTTCCTGGTGGACGCCTGCGGAGGCGCAGGCAGCGGGGGCGACGCCGAGCCGGGTACGGCCTCCGCCTCGGGCGCGCGCTTCGACGTCTCGTCCCTGATCGAGCCCTCCGGCCGCGCGCTGGGCGTCGTCGACGACAAGACGCCCTGGCAGTACGACATCGTCGGCACCTTCGCCGAGGAGGCCGGGCGGGCCCCCGACATCCGCGAGTACTACAGCTCCTGGGGCGACGACTTCGACACGGAGGGCAACGCCTTCCTGTGGCAGCACGGCCAGTTGCCCATGATGGCGCTGGTGCCCTCCGACACCTCGCTCGCCGACATCGCCGAGGGCCAGGACGACGCCTACATCCGCCGGCTGGCCGGCCAGATCGCCGCCTACGACGGCCCGCTGGCCCTGTCCTTCGCCGGCGAGATGAACGGCCCCTGGAACTCCTGGGGCCCCGAGGACACCAAGCCCGCCGACTTCGTCGCGGCCTGGAAGCACCTGCACGACCTGTTCGCCGACCGGGGCGTCACCAACGTGATCTGGGTGTGGACCCCGCACGTGGTCGACTCGGGCACCACCGCCAAGCTGCGCCCGTACTACCCGGGCGACGCTTACGTCGACTGGGTCGGCCTCATCGGCTACTACGGGCCGATCGACGGCGTCGCCTTCTCCAGCCTCTTCACGCCCACCATGCGTCAGATCTCGGGCTTCTCCGGCAAACCGGTACTGATCGCGGAGACCGGGGTGGCGGAGAGCAGCCGCAAGGAGACGGACATCCGCGACCTGTTCCAGGGTGCCGCGAAGGCCGGCGTCATCGGGCTCGTCTGGTACGACCAGCGCAAGGACTGGCCGGGCGGCAAGCAGCTCATGGACTGGCGGATCAGCACCTCGGTGGGCGCGCGGGCCGCGTTCCAGGTGGAGCGGGCGCGGAACGGCTTCGGTCATTCGTTCAAAAAGGGCTGATCCACGGGAAACCGGTGGAAGCCGGGGGAAGTCGGGCGCAAGCCCTCAAAGGAACGACCTTTATCGTGGCGCATCACTGCGGCAGGCGCATGCGGATGCCCGACCAGGGGAGAGCACGGAGATGACGACGAATTCGTCGCCGGGGCAGGGGGCTTCGCAGGAGGACGAGGGCTGGGCCTTCCGGCCCCGCAGGCCGGCCGCCGACGCGCAGCCGTACCGGGAAGAGCAGCCCCATCGGGAAGAGCGGTCGTACCGGGCACGGCGGACGTACCCGGAACAGGAGCCCTACCAGGAGCAGCAGTCGTCGTACCGGGAACAGCGGTCGTCGCACCCGGAACAGCAGTCGTCGTACCGGGAACAGCGGTCCTACGGGACACAGCAGTCGTACCCACAACAGCAGCCCCCCCAGGGACAGCAGCCCTACCGGGCACAGCAGTCGTACCCGGAACAGCAGCCCTACCAGGAGCAGCAGTCCCACGAGGCACGGCAGCCGCACTGGGAACAGCGGCGGACGGAGCCGGCCGTGCCGCGGGACGGCCGGTCGCCCGCCGAGCCGTACGACAGCTCCGCCGGGACGCGGTGGGACGGCACCATGGCGCTGCGGGTCTCCGAGCCTGCCGCCGCGCAGCCGCGCCCCGACACGGGCGCGGACGGCAAGCGGGCCGGGAAGCCCCGGCGGGTGGGCAGGATCGTGCTCACCCTGGCCCTCCTCGCCGCCGGCGGGACCGCAGCCGTCGTGTTCAAGCAGGAGGAGGCCGCCGCCGTCGCCTCGGAGAACCTGACGCAGGTGTGGCAGACGCCGGCGCCCGCCGCCGACGACGCGCTGATCGGTAGCTGGCTCACCGACAAGCTGCTCGTCCGGGCCGGCAGCCGGGGCGGACTGCGGGCGTACGACCTCACCGACGGCAAGCAGGTGTGGCGCGCCACACCCTCCGCCGACGCGGCCGAGCACGGCACCGTCCCCTGCGCGATGTCGCCGACGCTCAACGCCCAGGGCATCGGCACGGTCGCCTTCGGCACGGACGGCAGCACCTGCACCTGGCTGGCCGGTGTCAAGGCGTCCACCGGCAAGATCCTCTGGTCCATGCCGCTGACCAGCACCAAGCACCGCAGTCCGGCGACCGCCGCGACCTATCTGCAGGGCAATGTCGCCACCGTCGTCGGCGACAACTTCCTCGGCGGTGTGGACGTCCGCACCGGCGGCCGCGTCTGGGGCTACAAGGCCCGCGGTCACTACTGCAACGCCTACGCCTGGGGCACCGACGGCACCGTGCTGGTGGACGACTTCTGCCTCGACAAGAAGACCAGGTTCACCCTCACCGCGTACGACGGGAAGACGGGGAGGGTGATCTGGCGGAAGCCCGAGAAGGCCCACTCGGACGTGACGCACGTCCTGTCCGGCTCGCCGCTGATCGCCTCCGTGCACACGGCGCGCCAGGACGCCGTACGGGTCTTCGACACCGCCGCGAACGGCCGCAAACTGGCCGTCGGCAACGACGAACTCACCTCCGGCAACGACACCGGCGCCGACCACTCCGCCCGGCTCTACGGCAAGGTCCTGGTCACCCCGGCCCTGGCCGCCGGCCACCCGGTGATCGACGGCTTCGACACGACGACCGGCGCCGAGCTGTGGACGTACCGCTCCGCCGCGCTCGCGATCCCCTCGTCCGGGAGGGACGGCAAGGTGTACGCCGTCACCACGTCCGGCCCGCCGCAGCTCGTGAGCATCGACCCGCGCACCGGTCGCAGCACCCCGGTCGCGGGCCTGCCGAAGGGCACCGGCAAGTGGAGCTTCACCTCGGGCACGGTGTACGTCACCCCGGACGGCGGCGTGCTGGAACTCAACGCCCTCGGCTCGAACGGCGGTGTACGGCTCTACCGTTAGGCCGCGCCCCGGGCGAGGACCCCGGCCGGTCACGGCCGGGGCCGGGCCCGGGTTGTCCGGATCAGGCGGCGCCGGTGACGCCGGGGGCGATGTAGCGGCGGTGGAGGGGGCTGAAGGAGGTGTCGGGGGCGCCGGTCATGCCGGCCTTCTGGATCGCGGGGGCGAGGCGTTCGGCGAAGAAGGCCTCGAACGCCTCCTGGGACTCCCAGACGTCGGTGACGTGCAGCCCCTGCGCGTCGAACCAGGCCACGTGCATCTGACCGCCGGCCCCCGGGACCTCCTCCCATTGCACCGCGTCCCGCACGGTGTCGTACTGCTCCGGCGTGGCTTCCGCCCAGTGCATCGTCATCACGATTGCCATGTCCGGCCCCTTGCTGCTCGTAGTGGTCACGCCGTTTCCCGGTACCAGCAGACACCCGTCCGCCGCCGCTCACACCTCCACGGCGGCCGAAGGCGTTCCCCCGCCGGGACCTGGCACCGGGATCGTTCCATCCGGCGAGCCGCGCCGGGCAGAGCGTACGGAGGCACACCGGCGCCCGCGGATACCTCCGTACGCTCGCCCCGAGTCCTCCGCTCCGGAGGCGTCGTGGTTCCTGACGGGTCTCTCAGTTCTGGAAGACCCGGTCGGTGCCCGGACCGCCGGAGAGCGTGTCCGTGCCGGAGCCTCCGTGGATGAGGTCGTTGCCGCTGTTGCCGTAGATCTTGTCGTTGCCGGAGCCGCCGTAGAGGCGGTCGTTGCCGCGGCCGCCCTCGATGTGGTCGGCTCCCGCGTTGCCGTGAACGGTGTCGTTGCCGTCGTCGCCGAACAGGCTGTTGTCGTAGTCCCGGTAGCTGCCGTCGGCCTCGCTCACTCCGCCGCTCAGCACGTCGTCGCCCGTGCCGCCGTGGCAGGTGTAGCCGCAGGAGCCGAGGACGTCGTCGCCCGCGCCGCCGAAGGCGCCCTCGCCGTACGCGCCGCCGCCCCCGTACAGGTGGTCGTCGCCGTCCTGGCCGTAGAGGACGTCGCGGCCGTGGCCGGTCAGGGAGTCGTTGCCGGTCCCGCCGTAGACGCGGGAGTAGCCGATGTTGCCGGGGTCGACCGTCGCGGTGTCGTTGCCGTCCCCGAGCCTGACGATCAGGGTGTCGAGGTCGGAGGCCGAGGTGTTCGGCTCGGTGACCGTGCAGACCGCCTGGGTGGTGTCGCCCGATGCGGGACGGACACAGCCGGCGCCGAGGGAGATCTTCACGGTGTCGTCGAACGTGTAGATGAAGTCGGCGAGTTGGGAGTCGGGGTCGGTCGCGCCGAGCGCCCAGGAGATCTTCAGGTGGTTCGTCTGACCGGCGGCCGCCGTGTAGAAGAGCTTCTGGCCGGTGGAGACGGCGGTGGCGCTCGTGGTGGTCGCGGCGCTCGCCGTCGGGGCCACGACCGCCGCGGACACGGCGGCCGTGACGGCGGCCAGCACCAGGGCTTTCGGAAGGACGGCGGTACGGCGACTGAACATGCTTCCCCCTCATTGGGATTCCGCGGCTCGGCGGGCCTGGCGGCGCCGCCGCTCCGGGGTTCCGGACGCCCGGAACGGACGTGTCCGGGCATCCCGTTCGACACCGGCGGAGGAAGGGTGGTTGTGACCCCCATCGCACAACCTTCCTCGTTTCAGGGAGAGTTCACCTCGGATTGCCGCACGCTTGGTCCGGACGGCTCCGGGCGTTGGCCCTCCGGGCGCGCGGCGCGGTGGCGGAGCAGCGCGGGGGCCAGGGCCAGCGTCACGGCGATCGACGCGGCGGCCATCACCGTCATCGCCGTGGCGGGCGAGGCGAGTTGGGCGATCCAGCCCGCCAGTGCCGCGCTCACGCCCTGCAGGGTGAGCATGCCCGCCGTGTGGAGCCCGAGAGCGTGGCCGCTGAGTTCGTCGGGGATGAGCGCCACCAGGCGTTCCTGCTGGATCAGGCTCGCCCCGAAGCCGATCGAGGCGAGGGCGGCGAGGGCCGCCGCCACGGCCACGCCCGGGCGCAGCACGAAGAAGAGATACGGCGTCGCGAGGAGCAGCAGGAACGGTATGCCCAGGCGGGCACGGACGCGGGGCGGCAGCAGGCGTCCGGTCGTCACGTCCCCGATGAACATGCCGAGGGCCGCGAAGGCGAACAGCGCGCCGGCCCGGCTCGGCGCGTACGACACGTACAGCGATTCGCAGCCGACGACCAGGCCGTTCGGCACCCAGAGCAGGAGATAGAGGGTGCGGCGCTCCGGTGAGGAGAAGAGGCGGGCGTTCGCGCTCCAGGTCCGGGCGACGGACGGGCGGCCCTGGGCGCGCGGCGGCCGGGGTGTCAGGCCGAGCCGCGCGGTCAGGGCGGCGATCAGATACAGCCCGGCCGCCAGGAGGAGCGTGGTGCGCGGGGACAGCAGGGCCACGAGGACGCCGCCGGTCGCGTATCCGGTGATCTGGGCGATCCCGCTCATCATGTTGAACACCGAACGCCCCAGCAGATAGCCCTCCTTGGCGAGGATCTCGGTCAGCAGGCCCCACAGGACCCCGCCGCCGAAGGACTGGATCAGACCGAGGAGCAGGAGGAGGGCGAAGATCGTCCAGATCGGCAGACCGGGGACGGCCATCGCCGCCGTGCCGAGCCCGAAGAGGAGCGCGATGCCCGCCACGGTCGCGCGCGGCGGCAGCCGGTCGGCGGCGGAGAGCATGGTGGCCGCCCCGATCATCTGGGCGAGCGAGGGCCCGAACATGCTCAGCGCGCTGAGCAGCGGCGAGTCGGTGGCCCGGTACACGAGGGTGCCGAGGGCCAGACCGCTCACCGTCGAGGCGGCGGTCCGGAAGCAGGAGGACAGGAAGAGCGGGGTGAACTCCCGCGTGCGGAAGAGCTCGGAGTAGCTGCGCATGCGCGGAGTCTGCGGGGACGCCCGGGCGGTCGATATTCTTTCGCGCAGGCGCGAAACGTCAGGGGAGGGTGCGGGCATGGGCTGGTGGCAGGTGAACGCCGACACTCTCGCCGGGAGCCGCTTCGTGCTGTCGCCGCTCGCCGAGACGTTCGCCGCCCTGAAGCTGCTGCACTCGGGGACCGCGACCCACCCCGGTGAACGCGCCTGGCTGGACGCCCGTCTGCCGGCGTACCGCGGACGGCTGACCGCCGACCCCGTCACCGCGCTGCTCGTGCGCTGCGGGCTCGGGCAGGCGTGGATCGCCGACTTCCTCACCCCGACCCCGTACGGCGACGAGACCTTCGAGACCGAGGTCGCCCGGGTGCGGGACGTCTCGCCCCGCGACGCCCGCGGCCATCTGGTCCGCTCGGTGGGCGGCGCGCTGCCTGCCGCCCTCGCGGACCGTGACGATCTGCCCGAGCGGGCCGCCGCGCTGCTCACCGCCGTGTGGGAGGAGTCCGTACGCCCCGACTGGGACCGGCGGCGGCGCGTCCTGGAGGCCGATGTGGTGGCGCGGACGGCGCGTCTCGGCCAGGGCGGCTGGGCGGCGGCCCTGGACGGGCTGCGGCCCGGGACGCGCTGGCTCGGCGGCAACCGGCTCCAGGTCAACCTCCACGAGTACCCGCCGCGCGAGATCTCCGGCGCCCAGCTCGTCTTCGTCCCCGTCACACCGAAGGCCGGCTGGGTCTCCTGGGCGGGGCACGACCGCTACGCCCTGGTCTACCCGTGCACGGGGGCGCTGACCGACAGCGGCGCCGCGGCGGTGCCGGAGAGTCTGGGGGCGCTGCTCGGGACGGCCCGGGCCGGTGTCCTGGTCCGCCTCGACTCCCCCCTGTCCACCAGCCAGCTCGTCGCCGTGACCGGGCAGGGGCTGGGGTCGGTCGGCCGCCATCTGCGGGTGCTGCTGGACGCGCGGCTCGTGCAGCGGCGCCGGGCGGGACGGTCGGTGCTGTACTCGCGCACGGCCGCCGGTGAGGTGCTCGTCACAGCGCAGCGCCAGGATCTGTCCGGAGCACGGGAATTGCCGGGCGGGCCCGGGGAGCGGAGCGGCGGAACCGACGGAACCGTCACCTACCGGAGTTAGCATCCGCTTATGACTACTGACAACACCGGTACCTCTGTGCTCGACGTCGAGATCGGCGCCCTCCAGGGGGGCTCCGCCGACCTGTCCCAGTACGCGGGCAAGGCCGTCCTCATCGTGAACGTGGCCTCCAAGTGCGGGCTGACCCCGCAGTACGCCGGTCTGGAGCGGCTGCACGAGCGCTACGCCGGCCAGGACTTCACCGTCCTCGGCGTGCCCTGCAACCAGTTCCTCGGCCAGGAGCCCGGCAGCTCCGAGGAGATCGCCGAGTTCTGCTCCGCGACCTACGGCGTGACCTTCCCGCTGACCGAGAAGGTCGAGGTGAACGGTGACGCGCGGCACGGGCTGTACGAGCGCCTGGTGGGCACCGCCGACGCCGAGGGGCACTCCGGCGACATCCGCTGGAACTTCGAGAAGTTCCTGATCGGGCGCGACGGCACGGTCGTCGGCCGCTTCTCGCCGCAGACCGAGCCGGAGGCGGCCGAGCTGGTCTCCGCCGTCGAGAAGGCCATCGGCTGACCCCTCCCCCGCGGTTGACCTTGCCCCTGGGGCAAGGGGGAGCGTCCCTGTCACCGGGCGGAAGGCGCCCGGTGACGGAGGATGACAGGGTGGACAAGGACCTGCTCACCATCGGCGCGTTCGCCTCGCGGGCGCGGCTCTCGGCGAAGGCTCTGCGGCTGTACGACCGGCTGGGGCTGCTGACCCCGGCGTACGTCGACGAGGTCAGCGGCTACCGCTACTACCGTGCCGGGCAGACCGAACGGGCCCGGCTCGTCGCGCTGCTGCGCCAGCTCGACATGCCGCTGGCGCGGATCGCGGACGTGGTGGAGGCGCGCGGCACGGAAGCCGCCGAGCTGCTCGCCGCGTACTGGGACGGTGCCGAGGCCCGGTTCGCCTCGCAGCGGGCGCTCGCCGACTACCTCCGTGGACGTCTTTCCGGGAGGAGTTCCGACATGTACGAGAAGTTCGTCGTCGAGACCAGCGAGGTGCCCGAACAGGTCGTGCTGACCGAGAAACGGCACGTCCTGGCGCCCGAGCTGCCGGTGTGGATCCCCGGCTCGCTGGGCCGGCTGGAGGAGGGCGCCCGGGAGGCCGGGGGCGTCACGGGGCCGCCGTTCGTCGTGTACCACGCGGAGGTGAGCGTGGAGAGCGACGGTCCGGCGGAGACGTGCGTGCCGGTCGCCGACGAGGCCGCGGCACGGGCCTGGGCCGAGCGGCAGGGCCGGGCCACCGGGGCCGAGGTGCGGGTCGAGCCGGCCCGGCGCATCGCGTTCGTCCGCATCAGCAAGGCGCAGGTCGCCCACCCGCAGATCCTGGCCGCCTTCGAGGCGGTCGAGAGCTGGGTCGGCGAGCGCGGGCTGACCGTCGACGGCCCCTGCCGGGAGATCTACTTCGCCGACTGGGACGCGGCGGGACCGCGGGACCCGGTCTGCGATGTGGCGTTCCCGGTGAAGTGACCTGACGGGACGTGCCGGTGTGGCGCGGCGCCGCACGGCTGCCGCGCCACGTCCACCTGCCTGCGGTGCAGCGCCCACCTTCGTGTGACATTGCGGGCGCCGCACGCGGGAGCCGTGTACGAGTGGGGAGTTTCGGTGGTCTCGTCCCCTCTCGGGAGTTCGCTGTGCCTTCTGTCGCTTCCTCGGTCCCTGTTCTCGCCCCCGCGCAGGGAGGCGAGGCGTCCACGGAAGTGGCGGAGTACCGGTTCTCGTGGGAGGGCTACGGGTACACCGCGCGGGTCGCCCGGCACGGCTCCCCCGTCACGGAGCCGCTGCTCGTGCTCGGCGGGTCGGACCAGACGCGGTACTCGTGGATGCGGCACGAGCGGTGGCTCGGGGAGCTCGGGACCGTCGTCACCGTGGATCTGCCCGGATTCGGGGACGCGGACTTCCTGCCCGCCGAGCACGGGATCGACTTCCTGGCCGAATGCGCGGGCCACATGCTGCGCGGGCTCGGGCTCGGCCCGGTGAACCTGTACGCGGGGTGCTACGGCGGGGCGGTCGGACTCCGGCTCGCCCAGCGGTATCCGGACCTGCTGCGCCGGATCGCGGTGCAGGGGATGTCGGACCACATTCCGGACTGGTTCGCCGAGGCGCTCGTGGGCTGGGTCCGGCTCCTGGAGCAGGGGCGCGTCGAGGAGACCGCCGAGGAGTTCGTCCGGTGCTTCGTCCCGCCGCCCGGCGACCGCACCGTACGCAAACACGCCGCGCTGACCCGGCTGATGTACCAGCAGTTCGCGGCACAGACCCCGCGCGATGTCGGCGTGACGGTCGAGCGGAACCGGCGGCTGCTGGCCCACGAGTGGTACCGGCGGGCGCCCGTCCCCGCCGTGCCGTACCTCGTGTTCACCGGCGAGCACGACACGCTGACCACCCCCGACATGGTCCGCTCGGTGGCGGCGGACCTGCCGGGCGCCGCTTTCACCACGATCGCCGAGTGCGGCCATCTGGCCCATCTCCAGCGGCCCCAGGACTTCTGCGATCTGCTCGTCCGCTTCTTCCGCGACGGACGGCCGGAGGAGGCCGGCCTGTCGTACTGCGGACCGTTCGAGCGGTTCTAGGGCCTGTCCGGCAGCGGTCACCGGCCGGACGGGCCCCGGCCCGGTCGGGGAGGGCTCAGCGCAGTTCCTCCGGGCACGGTGTCCCGCGAGGAAGCTGGTACGGCGCCGCGAGCCGGTAGGTGCCCGGCTTCGGGGCGAGCAGCTCCGTCCACGTGTCGCCCGCCGCCGTCTCCTCCGTCGGCGTCAGACAGCCGTTGAGGTTCTCGTACGTCTTCGGGGTGCCGTCCGTGCGGCGCTTCGACGCCCGCGTCTCCTGGGGTGCCTTCAGGCTCTTGCCGTCCGCGTCGACGATGCTCAGCCACGGCGAGTACGGGATGCGGATGAGGATGCGGCCCGCCTTCTTCACCTCGATGGTCATCTCACCCTGCTCGGCCAGGTCGACGACGGCGTGCGGCTCGGCGAGCGGGGTGGGGTCGGTGACGGTGAAGAGCTGCCAGTTGGCGTCGCCCCAGATCTGCTTCAGATAGGGCATGCCCCGCTGGACGAGCTCGCGCTCGCGCTGGCCGCCGTCGCCGTCCGGTTCGCCCTTGGGCAGCACGACGTAGTGGATGGCCCAGCGCTGGAGCCACTCGTGGTAGTTCGCGGAGTTGAGCGTGTCGTCGTAGAAGAGCGGGTTGCGCTCCATGTCGGCCTGCCGGTTCCAGCCGCGGGCCAGGTTCACGTAGGGGGCGAGGGCGGAGGCCTCGCGGTGCGAGCGGGCCGGGACCACCTCGACGCGGCCCTTCTCGGCGTCCACGAGCTGGAGCTGGTTGACGAGCGGGGCCAGCTCGCGCGCCCAGGACGCCGCCGGGGTCGTGTGCACGATGTCGTCGACCGTCTTGAAGCCGATCCAGCCGGTGAACACGGTGAGGGCGATGACGCTGGTGTACCACTTCCGCGACTTCGGCACGGTGAAGGGCAGCGCGGCGACCAGGGCGACTCCCGCGAACAGCATCGAAAGGCGCGTGATGTTCGAGCCGATCTGGGAGCTGATCAGCCAGACGAGGAGCACCGCGAGGCCGTACACGGCCGCCGTGATCCGTACCGTCGTCCACTCCTTGGGCACCACGTAGTAGACGGCGGCGGCGGACGCGAACGGCAGGATGACCGAGAAGAACGTCATCGGCTGGGTGCCGGAGAAGGGGAACAGCAGGGCCGAGAGCCCGACCACGACCGTCGGGGCGATGCCGAGGGCGTAGGCACCGGGGCGGCGCCTCTGCAGGAACATGGCCGCGGCCACGAGGCCCATGAACAGTCCGGCGACCGGCGAGGCGGCCGTCGCGAGCGCGGCCAGCGGCGCCGCGCACAGGGCCTTCGCCCAGCGCTTGTAGCGCCAGCGGTGGGGCCAGCAGAAGACGACGGCGACCGCGCCGAGCGAGAACGCCGTGCCGAGGCCGTACGTCACCCGGCCGGAGATCGCGTTGCAGACCAGCGCGAAGATGCCCGCGAGCGAGGTGGCGATCGGGTTCCGGACGACCCGGCTGCGCACGAGGATCAGCGTCAGCAGGCCGGCCGAGAGGGTTCCGGCGATCATCATCGTCGTACGGACGCCGAGCACCGACATCAGATACGGCGACACGACGCTGTACGAGACCGGGTGCATCCCGCCGTACCAGGCGAGGTTGTACGCCGAGTCCGGGTGCCGGCCGACGAACTCCGCCCACGCGTCCTGCGCCGCGAGGTCGCCGCCGCTGTTCGCGAACGTGAAGAACCACACGATGTGGAGCACGCCGGCGAAGGCGGTGAGGACGAGGACGGGGTAGCGGCGGAGAAGGCCGAACGGCGCGAAACCGGCCGACGCGACCGGCTCGGTGTCGACGGGCTCGGACTCGGCGGGATCTCCGGTTGGCTCGGACCCGGTTGGCTCGGACCCGGTGGGCTTCCCGTCCGGCTTCCCGGCGATGCCACCGCCCGGATCCGCTGCCGTGTCCGTGTCCGTACCTGAGCTCGCGTCCGTACCCGAGCTCGCGTCCGCGCCTGTGTCCGCGGCCGGGCGCGCGTTGGCGCCCGGGTCCGTGACTACGTCCCGGACCGCTTCCTGGATGCCGACGCGCGGTATTCGCGGGCCCGTTCCGTGGCCCGCGTCGGCGTCGTCGGCGTGTGTCGGCTCCGCTGTCGCCACTGCAAGGTTCTCCCGCTGTCCCGTTGGTCCGTTCTGGGCCGGGACCCGCGGCTCGCGAGCAGCCCCGATTAGCGCGACGCTAGCACGCACTCCGCCGGACAGCCCCCGAGTGGGGCACCGTCCGGCGGAGTGCGGTGCGTGATCGCTCCCCGCCGTACGTCACCGATGCGTGCGCGCGTACGCCATCGGTGCGCGTGTCCGCTCAGCCGACCCTGGTCACCTTCGCGCCGAAGCCGGGCTCGGCCAGGTCCGACTGGAGCGCGACGGGGATCCGTACGGCCTCGCTGGAGCCGTCGCCGACCCTCAGCTCGCCGACGACCGTGCCGGCCTTGCCGGTGTGCGGGACGGCCGCCTTGCCCTCGCCGATGCTCAGCTTCGTCTTCAGGCCGGGCCAGCCGATCGCGGTCATGTTCCTGGTGGCGACGACCGGGGTCCGGCCGCCGAGCTGGTCGTCCACGTAACCGACGACCTGGCCCTTCTTCACCACCGTGGCGGTGACCAGGCTCTGCTGGACCTTGTCGATCAGCTTCTGGCTGTTCGCGAGCGCGAGCTGGAGGCTGTCCCAGACCTTGCCGGTGCCGGCGTTCTGGTTCATCACCGCCCCGTAGATCGTCTGCGTCTTGCCGTCCACGACCTTGGTCGCGGCCCACACCAGGTTGCCGCCCGCGGGCGTCGACGAACCGGTCTTCAGACCGATCACGCCGACCTGCTTCACCAGCAGATCGTTGTTGTTGTAGATCGTGTTGGCCAGCCCCGGGACGTCCGCCTTGGCCATCCCGACGATGCTGCGGAACACGTCGTTCTTCATGACCTGCTTGGCCAGCTTGATCTGGTCGGTGGCCGTGCTGACCGTCGTCTTCTGCAGACCGCTCGGGTCCGTGTACGTGGTGTTCGTCATGCCGAGGTCCTTGGCCGCGGCGTTCATCTTGGTGACGAAGCTCTTGCTGTCGGAGTCCCAGCGGGCGAGCAGCCGCGCCACGTTGTTGCCCGAGGGGATCATCAGCATCTGGAGCATCTGACGCTCGGTGAACTGCTGGCCCTTCGACAGCGCCGCCGTCGACTCGTCCGGCAGCTTCGACTCGTCCTCGGCCTGCTGGTCGACGGTGATCTTCTCGCCGTCCTCGTTCCCCTTCAGCGGGTGCTCCTGAAGGATCACGTACGCCGTCATGATCTTGGCGACGCTCGCCGTGGGCGCGGGGGTCTGCTTGCCGTCGGTGCCGAGGCTGCCCACGCCGTCCACCTCGATCGCCGACTGCCCCTGACCGGGCCAGGGCAGGTCGAGGGTGCCCCCGCCGAAGGTGTACGTGCTGTCGGCGCTGAGCGTGAGAGTCGGGGCCGGCAGCGGGCGGAAGGCCTGCGCGACTGCAAAGATCACCACGAGCAGCAGGACCAGCGGCGTCCAGATCTTGACCCGCCGTACGAGGGTACGGACCGGGGTCTGCGGCGGCGGCGGGGTGTTCGTCAGCTCGGCGAGCAGGTCCAGCGGGGGCTTCGGCGGAAGCGGAAGCTGGGTGGTGCGCTCGGGGCCGACCTGCGGAACGGCCGCGGTGGCCGCCGCGGGCCTGTCGACCGGCTTGGGGGTGGAGGAGGGCGCGGCGGCCCACTGCGGCTTCGCGGTCCGCTCCGGCTTCGCGGAGGGCTCGGGCTTCGCGGAGGGCTCGGGCGTGGGCTTCGGGCGCGCCGGAGGCGGGAAGTCGTCGAGGCGGTTGAGGGGGACGAACTTGCTGGTGCGCGCGGGGGTGCCGGCGGGCTTGGCACCGGGCTCGCCGGTGGGCTGCTCGGCGGACTTGCCGGAGGGCTTGTCCGCGCGCTTGTCCGCGGGGGCGTCCGTCGGCCCGGCGGCGGGCTTTCCGTCGGCCCGCTTCGGGGTGGCGCCGCCCAGCTTGAGCATGGTGGTGGGCTGGTCCACGGCCGGGCGCCGGGGGGTCTTGAAGACGGCGGTCGGCTGATCGACGGGGGGCTCGGCGGCGGAGCCCTTGTCGGCCTCCGCGTCCGCGTCCTTGCCGGTCTCCGTGTGCGTGCTCTCGTCCGGCACAGCGTCCGAGGGCTCGTCGGACACCGTGTCCGGGATCGCGTCGGCCGGGGCGTCCGAGGGCTCGTCGGAGGAGTCGTCGTCGCCGTCGTGCCGGTCCTCGGGCGCGGTGTCGCGCTTGTCGTCGGGTTCGGCGTCGCGCTTGTCCTCGGGCGCCGGCGCGGGCTCGTCCTCGGCGGCGGACGCGGAGGCGGGCTCGTCCTCCTCGTCGGCGGGAGTCTCGTCGGAGGCGGTTTCCGGCTCGGCTTCGGGGTCCTGGCCGGACTCGGGCTTCTCGTCGGCGGCGCCGTCGATGTCGCGGTCGGGGCCTGCGGCGGGTTCGGCGGCCTCCTCGTCCGTGCCGGACGCCGCGGCGGACGCCTCGGACGTGCTCTCGGCCCTCGTGGCGTCCACGGGCTCGCCCGGCTCATCGGCGAGCTCCGCCTCGGCGTCGTCGCCCTCGGCCTCGCCGGCCGGCTCCGCGTGGTCCGCGTGGTCCGCGTCGGCGACGGCGCCGTCCGTGTCGGTCTCGTCGCCGTCACCGTCACCGTCGGAGGCTGTGGCGTCGTCGGCAGCCTCGGGGCCGTCGTCGGCGTCCTCGGGGCCGTCGTCGTCCCCGGAGCCGGTCGTGTCCGCCGGGGCGGGCTCGTCCGATCCGGCGACCCACGCGGCCACCGCCGCGCGCAGCCGTGTGTCGCCCTCGGCGTTCTTGCCCCCGGCCGCGCCGTCGCCGTCGGCGGACTCGGAGACCCGCTCCGGCTCCGCCGTAACGGGGGCGTCCGCCGTGCGGGCGGTCTCACCCGAGAGCGCCTTCGTCGAGAACACGGCCGTCGCCTGATCCACCCGTACCGTGGCGGCCCGCTCACGGGCCATCGCCATCCGGGGGTCGGCCGGAGCCGAGGTCTGGGTCGACGTCGACGCCGGCGCGCCCGACCGCGCCGGACTCGGAACCGGCGCCGGGCTCACCGGCGTCGCTTCTGCCGACGACGCCGACGACTCGTGCTGCTTCGACCTGTCGGGGGACTCGCCCGCCACCGATGCCTCCTCCATGCGGCGCGCGCCCTCCGCGCACCGAAAACGAACCGTCAAACCCTTGAACCGCCGCCCGGACACCGCTGCCCGAACCATCTACCAGTGTCCTGTGCCAGGGCTCGACCCTTGCGGTAGACGAGAACGACATACCTGCCGGTTCCCTCATATTCCGGTCACGTGCTCTCGACAGACCAATGTGAGAGGGGTCACCCTGTCATTCATCCACGCGGGGAGGCATGGATGGGCAAGAGCCGCAGAACAATTCCGGAGGAGCTTCTGCTGCTGGCGTTGGACCCGACCACGGGTACCACCGCGCAGCCGCAGTCGCTCGACCTCGGTCTGGCCGGAGCACAGCTAGTGGAGCTGGCGCTGGCCGGACGGATAGCCCCAGACGGGGATCGTATCGCCGTGGTGGTGCCACGGCCGACCGGAGATCCAACACTGGACTGTGCGTTGGAACTCCTTCGCCGACGCGGAGCACCCGTACGCGCGGTCAACTGGATCGGCGGACCCCGCCTGGGGCTCCGCCAGACCTACCTCTCGCATCTGGAGAGGTGCGGCATGGTCCATGCCGTGGCCGGCCAGATGTGCGGGGTGCTTCCGACGACTCGCTACCAAGCGACGGACACGGATATCAGCCGGGAGATCCGAACCCGGCTGGACAACGCGATCCGCACCGGCGTACCGCCGGACCCGCGGACCGCGGCGCTCGCCGCGCTGGCCCACGCGGTCGGTCTCGGCAAGCACCTGTATCCGGGGAACGAGGGACGCTCGTCCCGCTCCCGGCTGCGGGATCTGATCAGGCACGACCCCATGGGCGGCCTCGTGGCGCACGCCGTGATGGACGTTCAGAGCGGTGCGGCCGCACAGCCTCGCCGCAACCCGGCACCGGTGGGCCGTCCGGCCACCGCCGGAGTCAGGTCCGCGCCGGAGCCCGCACGCGGGGTTCCGATGCAACCGCGCCATGGTTCGATGGCGCGCGCCGTGGCGCACTGAGCCGCGGGCCCACGACGGCCCGCGTCCCGCACCGCCGGCACCATCGGCGGCACACAGCACCCGCACCGCCAGCACCGCCGCAAGACACCAGCGCCGCACCGCAGTCCCCATGATCCGGTTCGGGAGCCGCCGGCTCGCGCGGGGTGGCTGAGACCGTCCGTCCGGACGACGACACGGTCTCACCGCCCCGCGCGACCGCATCCGAGGGGAAGCCCGCCTCCGGGGTCCGGAGCGATCTCGCCGACCCGTCAGTGGAGTTCGGCAGGCCTGCCGACCATGGCGCGGGGCCGCGTATACACGCCGAATCTGCGAACTTGCGCCCACCAGGCGCATATCCGCCGTTTCCCAGCGGTAGAAAGCACCTTGGTGGCAATCTGCTCAACAGCAGATACGCAAAGTACAGGCCCGCAGCCGGAGGTGCACGTCCCGTGGCGTCAAGTGTCAATCCCACCGTCCGGCGGCGCCGGCTGGGCCAGGAGCTTCGGCGGCTCCGCGAACTCAAGGGCATGACGGCCGAAGAGGTCGCCGAGCGCCTGCTGGTGTCCCAGTCGAAGATCAGCCGGCTGGAGAACGGCAGGCGCAGTATCAGCCAGCGCGACGTCCGCGATCTGTGCGGAGTCTACGAGGTCGAGGACCACCGGATCGTCGACTCGCTGATGCAGATGGCCAAGGACTCGCGCCAGCAGGGCTGGTGGCACTCCTTCGGCGACATCCCGTACAGCGTCTACATCGGTCTGGAGACCGACGCCGCGAGCCTGCGCGTGTACGACCCGCAGGTCGTCCCGGGCCTGTTGCAGACCCGGCAGTACGCCGAGGCCCTGATCGCGGGGGCACTGCCGGAGACCGCGCCGGCCGACATCGACAAGCGCGTCCAGGTGCGGATGAAGCGGCAGGAACGAATCTCCGCCCCCGACAACCCGCTGCGTCTGTGGACCGTCCTCGACGAGGCGGCCCTGCGCCGCGCCGTCGGCAACCGCTCGCTCATGCGCGAGCAGCTCGAATACCTCGTGGAGCAGTCCCAACTGCCGCACGTCACCGTCCAGGTGATCCCCTTCGACATGGGCGCGCACCCGGGCCTGAACGGCCAGTACGCGATCCTGGAGTTCCCCGACGCGGCCGACTCCAGCGTCGTCTACATCGAGGGCGTGACCAGCGACCTGTACCTGGAGAAGGCGAACGACGTCCAGAAGTACAGCGTGATGTACGAGCACCTGCGGGCCCAGGCCCTGAACGTGGAGCAGTCACGGCAGTTCATCGCGGACCTCGCGAAGGAGTACGCGCGCTGATCGGCGCGGGGGCGGCCTCCGAGGGCGCCCCCGCCGATGAGTGGCCGGACCCTACACTGCCGCCGCCCCGATGCGGAAGACCTCTATGGAATATGCCATCCAGTCGAGTGAATAGTCGCTTCGTCAGCCGATGTTGGCGAGTAGCGTCGATCACGCCATCGAGCAACAACGTTGGCGCAATCCGGACCGCTGGGCTCCTGACGGATCCGCAGTCCGGTGACAGTGCGCCGACGGCTTCGTGGCGGCAACTCATCGACGAACGACAGCTTTCTGGAGCGATCATGGCAATTCAGCAGGGCGCCCTCGACACCTGGACCAAGTCTTCCTACTCCACCGGCAACGGCGCCTGCGTCGAGGTCAAGTCCCCGGTTCTCTCGGCCATGGCGGTCCGGGACTCCAAGGTCACCGCCGGCCCCACGCTCGCGTTCCCCGCGGACGCCTGGAACGCTTTCGTCACCGAGGTGAGCCGCGGAGCGTCCGGCCTCGTCTGACCCTGCGGCCGGGACAACTTCACACGCTCCACCGACAGAGCCCTCTCGTCCGGCCCGCCGTCCTGGCCGAGAGGGCAGGTGCGCGTCAGCGAAGCCGGTCCACGTAGGTGTCCGTTCCCGGGATCGTGGGGATGAACGGGGCCACCAACTCCACGCGGCCCAGGCCCGATTCGGCCACGGCCTCGTCCAGGCCCGTGAAGTGTGCCTCCCAGCAGTCGCGCGGGTCCTCCTGAAGGAACCACAGCAGGGTCAGCCGGGTGTCCACGCCCTCGACCTGCTTGACATAGGTCATCCGGTCGCCCGGGAGCGGGGTCGGCCGGAAGACGGTGACGAGGGCGGCGGGTGAGCCCGTCAGCCGCCTGGGCAGATGGCGGGAGCGCAGCCACTCCAGCAACTCCGCCCGCTGCCCGGCGGATTCGGCGTCGACGACCTCGACCACGAGGCCCGCGTAGGGGTGGTCGAGGGCATGGAAGTCGCGGGGGCCCGCGGCGCCGTCGCGGTAGACGGTGGCCTCGTGGTCCTGGAAGGCCGTGAAGACGTGCGTACGGTCCTGGTAGACGCGGCCGTCACGGTTCAGCCGCTTGTTGATGCCGACGGTCCACTTCATGTGGTCGTCGTAGCGGCCCTCGGTGACCCAGTAGGTGGAGATGTAACAGCCCGCCGTGACCGGCTGGGCGACCGCCGACTTCTCGGGGTAGCGCAGGAGCTGGAGGTCGCGGGTGGCCACCCAGCGGCGTCCCGCGTACATCCAGGGCATGGCCATCGCGCCCGCGTAGTAGTGGTCGTCCTCGTACCAGCGGTTGTAGGCGTACTCGTGGCCCGGGTGCGGTTCGACCAGGGTGATCAGGGCGTGGCCCGGACGGACGCCGTACGGGCCGAGGGCGGCCAGTTCCGCGTAGGTCTCGCTGCGGGTCTCCTCCGGCATGACGAACCCCTTCCTCGGTGGAGCGTGCGCGGGACTTCCTTCCTCCGCCGGACGCCCATACTCTGACGCCCCGTCAGACAATGCGCCAGAGCCGAGGAGGCCCCGGATGTCTTTGCTCACCGGCAGGACCGTCGTGGTGTCGGGCGTCGGAGCCGGGCTCGGCCATCAGGTCGCGGCGGCCGTCGTGCGCGACGGGGGCAACGCCGTGCTCGGGGCCCGCACCGAGGCCAATCTCGCCAAGTCGGCGGCCGAACTGGACCCGGACGGCACGCACACGGCGTTCCGCGCGACGGACATCACCGACGAGGGGCAGTGCGACGCGCTCGCGGCACTCGCGGCCGAGCGCTTCGGGCGGATCGACGCGGTGGTCCACGTCGCCGCCTGGGACAGCTACTTCGGCGGTCTGGAGGACGCCGACTTCGCGACCTGGCAGTCGGTCATCGACGTGAACCTGCTCGGCACGCTGCGGATGACCCGCGCCTGCCTGCCCGCGCTGAAGGAACGCGGCGGTTCGGTCGTCGTCATCGGGACGCAGTCGTCGGTCGCCGCGCCGAGCCAGGTCCGGCAGGCGGCGTACGCGGCCTCGAAGGGCGCGCTGACGAGCGCGATGTACTCCCTGGCGCGCGAGCTCGGCCCGCACCGGATACGGGTCAACACCGTGCTGCCCGGCTGGATGTGGGGCCCGCCGGTCGAGGCGTACGTGCAGTTCACGGCCTACACCGAGCAGGTGCCCGAGGCGGACGTCCTGAAGCGGCTCACCGAGCGGATGGCCCTGCCGGAGCTGGCCACGGACGGGGACGTCGCGGACGCCGCGGTGTTCCTGGCCTCCGACCGGGCGCGGGCGATCACGGGGCAGTCGCTGCTCGTGAACGCGGGCGAGATCATGCGTTAGGTACGGCGGCCGGCGGCCCCTCTCCCAGGCGCACGGGACCCGCATCCCGTACGTCTGTCGGCTTGTCGTTGCTGTTGCCCTCACCGCTGTGAGTCTGACGAAGTGCCCGCTCATGGTGTGGCCCTCGTCACGAGCACGACAACAGCCCAACAGGTAAAGTGGAGGCAAAATCGTTCTGCTTTCTGATCTGCGTTCATATCTGTGACCGCACGAGGTCTTGACCGGCCCCTCGAACCAGCGGTTCAATCCCCGAAGTCCCCGCTCCCGCACGGGGGCGCCGCCCCGTTGCGTACTGGCGAAGTGCCGTCCGGTATCTGCAGGTTCACAAGGCGGACCCCTGGAGGGGGCACATGAACGGTCTCGACTGGGCCGTCCTGGTCGCGTACTTCGGCGTGATGACCGCGATCGGCGTCTGGTCCCACAAGCGTGTGGACGATGTCAGCGACTTCTTCACCGCGGGCGGCAAGATGCCGTGGTGGCTGTCCGGCATCTCGCACCACATGTCGGGCTACAGCGCGGTGATGTTCACCGGCTACGCCGGCATCGCGTACACCTACGGCATCACCTCGTACGTCACCTGGGCCCTGCCCATCGCCATCGGCGTCGCCATCGGCGCCAAGGCCTTCGCGCCCCGGCTCAACCGGCTGCGCTCACGACTGCACGTCGCCTCACCCCTCGAATACCTCAAGGACCGCTACAACGTGCAGACCCAGCAGGCGCTGGCGTGGTCCGGCATCCTGCTGAAGATCGTGGACGTCGGCGCGAAGTGGGCGGCCATCGCCACCCTGCTCAGCGTCTTCACCGGCGTCTCGCTCACCCAGGGCATCATCATCACCGGCAGCATCACGGCCGTGTACTGCACCATCGGCGGTCTGTGGGCCGACGCGCTGACCGAACTCGGCCAGTTCGTCATCCAGTTGCTGGCCGGTCTGTCGATGCTGGTCATCGTGCTGAACAAGATCTCCGACCAGGGCGGCCTCTCCAAGGCGCTGGACTCGCCGAAGCTGCACGGTCACGGGGACGGGTTCGCGGGCCCGTATCTGACCGTGTTCTTCATCGCGTACCTGTTCATCAAGCTCTTCGAGTACAACGGCGGCATGTGGAACCAGGCCCAGCGCTACATGGCCACCGGCGACGCCAAGCAGGCCACACGGTCCGCTTTCCTGTCCGCCGGACTGTGGTTCGTGTGGCCGGTCATCCTGTTCATCCCGATGTGGCTCTCGCCGCTCCTCGTCACCGCGCAGAAGCCGGACGGCTCGGACGCGTACGGCCTGATGACCGAGCAGCTCCTGCCGCACGGGCTGCTGGGCCTGGTCGTCGTCGGGTTCTTCTCGCACACGATGGCCATGTGCTCCTCGGACGCGAACGCCATCTCGGCCGTGTTCACCCGCGACGTGATGCCGGTGTTCTCCCGGGCCGCGCGCGCCTGGAACACCCGCGCGGGGCTCATCGCGGGCCGCGTGACCACCGTCGCCTTCCTCGGCCTGTCCATGGCCGTGGCGACCCAGGTCAACTCCCCCGCGTTCAAGGACATCATCACCGTCGTCATCAAGTGGGTGGCGGGTCTGATGGGGCCGATCGCGATCCCGTTCATCCTCGGTCTGGTGCGGCCGTTCCGCAGGTCGGGGCCGACCGCGGCCCTCACGAGCTGGGCGTGCGGTCTGCTCGCCTTCTTCTTCGTCAACTACCACCTGGACTTCTCGCAGCGCACGGACGTGAAGCTGGAGTACCAGGTGGCCCTCCCGATGGCCATCTCCCTCGTCCTGTACATCCTCATCGGCTTCCTGCGGCCCGAGGACACCCCGGAGCGGGACGCCGTCATCGAGCTGATCAACACGGACGACGACGGCTCGGCCGCGGCGGCGATCCCGGCACCGGCGGGTGCGGGGGCGGCGGACGGCGCGGTCGGCACACCGGTGAAGGACTAGGGCGTGTCCGCGAAGTCTCGCCTGCCCGGCGACCCCTAGGGCCTGTCTGACAATTCGCGTCGTCGCCCGAAGGGCGGCCCGGCGGCGTCAGGCGCGTGCTCTCGGCGCGCCGGCCCCAGACCTGCGTACTGGATGTACTCGGGTCTGGGGCCGGTGCGGC
>NZ_JBSFZS010000104.1:0-28066 GCF_053600395.1 Streptomyces sp. NPDC005070
TGGAGGGCACAGCGAACAGACGCGGAGGGGGTAAGCACCAGAGGGCCCACCGCGGGGCCGGGCTCCCCCCTCCGGCCCCCCCGGGGGCCCCCCCGCTACAGCGACGCTATGACGCGGTCCGCCAGGATGTAGACGCTCTCCTCGCCGAACGAGAAGGTCAGCGCGTACGCGCCCGAGACGCCGGAGCCGCCGAGCAGGACCGGGGCCTCACCCGCCGTCAGCGCGGCGGCGAGCCGCTGCGCGGTCTCGCGGTGGCCCGGGGTCATGCACAGGGTTGTGCCGTCGGCGAAGACGTAGACGTCGAGGGTCCCGAGCGGGCCGGGGCGGACGTCCGCCAGTTCCGTACGGGACTCGGCGAGCTCCTCCAGGCGGGCCACCGTGCGTTCGTGGTCGCTGACCACCGGTGACTGGACCGGGACGAAGTCCGGGTGCGAGGGGTGACGGCGGCGGGCCGCGGCGAGTTCCGGGGAGTCGCCGGCGGTACCGCTCTGGTGGAAGTCCTCCAGGTCCGTGCCGGTCTCGGTCACCGGCTCCAGGTGGTCGAGGCCCACGAAGTCGGAGTGGCGCGGCAGGAACAGCTCGCTGTCCGGCAGTCCGAGCAGCGACGGCGCGTCGGAGACGTCACGCGCCTCCTGGGCGGCCCAGAAGGCCCGCGCCTCGGCGAGCTCCCGCTCCCGCTCCTCGGCCAGCGCATCGGCCACGGCCGTGCGTATCTCGTCCGCGTCGGCGGATCCGCGCGCCGCGGGCACGAGAGCCCGTGCCGCGACGGCGCGGCTCGCGACGAGTTCGCTGTGCAGGGCTGCCACCTGCCGACGCACACCCCACAGGGTGCGCAGAACGGCGACGCCCACGGCCGCACTTGCGGCGGTGGCGAGCAGCAGAGCAATCGGCATGGCGCTCACTGACGTACTCCCGGTTCAAAGTCGGCCCCCGACTTCCTACATCAGCTTGAAGGGCAAACCATCAAACTGTCAGTGCGTAACGTCACGAATAGGACAGGACTTTGGGCCTCAGGTTTAGCTGTGCAATGCACCTGACCTGCGGAAATACCCTTCCGGGGGGACATAGGTCACATCTTGGATGGGATTGGATCACAAATCGGCCCAGAGGCCCGGTGGTTCCGGGCTTCTGGGCCGATTCGTTCACGCTGGGTTCAAATCCCGTCACAGGAACGGGTCATCGCTGTCAGCTCAGGCGCTCGATGACCATCGCCATGCCCTGACCGCCGCCGACGCACATGGTCTCCAGGCCGAACTGCTTGTCGTGGAACTGGAGGCTGTTGATGAGCGTGCCGGTGATGCGGGCGCCGGTCATGCCGAAGGGGTGGCCGATGGCGATCGCGCCGCCGTTCACGTTCAGCTTGTCCAGCGGGATGCCGAGGTCGCGGGCGCTCGGGATCACCTGGGCGGCGAAGGCCTCGTTGATCTCGAACAGGTCGATGTCGTCGACGGTGAGGCCGGCGCGGCTGAGCGCCTGCTTGCTGGCCTCCACCGGGCCGAGGCCCATGATCTCGGGGGACAGGCCGGTGACGCCGGTCGAGACGATGCGGGCGAGCGGGGTCAGGCCGAGCTCGCGGGCCTTCGTGTCGGACATGATCACGAGGGCGGCGGCGCCGTCGTTCAGCGGGCAGCAGTTGCCGGCGGTGACCAGGCCGTCGGGGCGGAAGACCGGCTTGAGGCCCTGGACGGCCTCCAGCGTCACACCCGCGCGCGGGCCGTCGTCCTTGCTGACGACCGTTCCGTCCGGGGTCGTGACCGGGGTGATCTCGCGCTCCCAGAAGCCGTTCTTGATGGCTTCCTCGGCGAGGTTCTGCGAGCGCACGCCGAACTCGTCCATGTCCTGGCGGGTGACGCCCTTGAGGCGGGCCAGGTTCTCGGCGGTCTGGCCCATCGAGATGTACGCGTCGGGGATCAGGCCGTCCTCGAGCGGGTCGTGCCAGGACGAACCCTCCGACTGCGCGACCTCGAGGGTGCGGGCCTCGGCGTCGGCGAAGAGGGGGTTGTGGGTGTCGGGCATGCCGTCGGAGGTGCCCTTGACGGACCGCGACACCATCTCGACGCCCGCCGAGATGAAGACGTCGCCCTCGCCCGCCTTGATGGCGTGCAGGGCCATGCGGGAGGTCTGCAGGGACGAGGAACAGTAGCGGGTGATGGTGCAGCCCGGGAGGTGGTCCATGCCCATCTGCACGGCCACGATGCGGCCGAGGTTGTGGCCCTGCTCGCCGCCGGGGAGGCCGCAGCCGAGCATCAGGTCGTCGATGAGCTTCGGGTCCAGCTCGGGGACCTTGGCGAGGGCGGCCTGGATGATCGTGGCGGTCAGGTCGTCGGGGCGCACGTCCTTCAGAGAGCCCTTGAAGGCGCGGCCGATCGGGGAGCGGGCGGCTGAGACGATCACGGCTTCGGGCATCACGGCTCCATTGGCGTACGGGAAGTGTGCAGGGCTGTCTGGGAAGTTACCCGTACGTACCGTCGAGGTCACCGGTGCGGGGGTGTGACACCGGCCGCACTTTTCTAAGCGCTTGCTTTTTGCTGGCGGGGGCGCCTTGGGGAGGGGGGTGCGTTTCCCCGGGCGGGGTGGGTGGGTGCCCCCTGTGGGGGTGACCGCCCTCGGGGCTCCGCCCCGGACCCCGCTCCTCAATCGCCGGAGGGGCTGAATCCTTGCCCGCATCTTCCAGGCACCGCCCGCGGAGAGAACCCCCCACGGGGGCGCGCATTTCGGCGCCGGTCACGGTGAGAAGGCCAGGGGCGCGGGGAACTGCGCGACCAGCCCCCACGTACCTGCGGCCGGGGATGGGCCTGAAGCGCCCGGACGGGACCCGTCGGGGTCAGTTGGACGGGGTGGGGGCTGGGTCTGTTGCCGGGAGGCGTTGGCGGCGGCGGCGTTTCAGGAGGGCCCAGGGACCACGGGGCCCGGTGGGCATCGCGGCAGCGACCTCGGTGCCGGGCTCGGACGCGGCCTCCGCTGCCGCCCGGGCGACCGGCAGGAACCCCTCGTGACGCGAGACGTCGGGACGCTCCTCCTCGGCCGGCCAGAGGCCCAGCGCCGCGCAGACGGTGGGCAGCAGGGCCATGGCGGCCGTCGCGTACCCCTCGGCCGAGGGGTGGTAGTGGTCCGGCCCGAACAGCTCACGCGGGTTCGCCTCGAACTCGGGGCCCAGCAGGTCGCCCAGCGACACCGTACGGCCGCCCTGCTCGACCGTCCCGATCGTCTGGGCGGCGGCGAGCTGGCGTGACGCGCGCCGCGCCAGCCACCGCAGCGGCTGCTGGACCTGCTCGACCGTGCCCAGGTCGGGACAGGTGCCGACGACCACCTCCGCACCGGCCGTGCGCAGCCGGCGTACCGCCGCGGACAGATGACGCACCGAGCGCGTCGGCGGCATCCGGTGCGTCACGTCGTTCGCACCGATCATGATCACGCAGACGTCGGGCAGCCGGGAGGTGTCCGTGAGGGCGAGTGCGACCTGGCGGTCCAGGTCGTCCGACTGGGCACCGGGCAGCGCCACATTGCACAGCTCCACCGGCCGCTCGGCCACCGCCGCGAGCCCCGAGGACAGCAGCGCGCCCGGCGTTTGGCGGGCCCTGCGCACCCCCTGGCCGGCGGCCGTCGAGTCGCCGAGCATCGTCAGCCGCAGCGGGGGTTCGTCAGGAGAGGCGCCGGTGTAGTCGTACCCGTACAGACCGTCGGCGCGCGGGGCGTAGGGAGCGTGTCCGTTGTTCACATGCCGCTTCACGAACTGCACCTCGGCCAGCACCAGACCGACAGCCGCCGCACCCACCAGCCCGATGCCGCCCCCGCCGTACGCCGCGCCCGCGGCGATCCGCCGGGCCACCCTCGCCCTCGACATGCTCGACATCCGTCGCCGCCACCTCCTGTAGCCGTACAACCACTGCTTGCCCCGAAGTGCGGGTGGGTCAATCTCAACTGCGGGTGAACGCCTGCGCAGGGCCGTAGGCTGACGAGACCATTCCTGTTGAAAACGCAGCTCCGGAGACAACGGTGCAATTCCACGACTCGATGATCAGTCTCGTCGGCAACACCCCGCTGTTGAGGCTCAACAACGTGACCGCGGGCATCCAGGCGACCGTCCTGGCGAAGGTCGAGTACTTCAACCCCGGCGGATCCGTGAAGGACCGCATCGCCCTGCGCATGATCGAGGCCGCGGAGGAGAGCGGCGCGCTCAAGCCCGGCGGCACGATCGTCGAGCCGACCAGTGGCAACACCGGTGTCGGCCTCGCGATCGTGGCGCAGCAGAAGGGGTACCACTGCATCTTCGTGTGCCCCGACAAGGTCTCCACCGACAAGATCAACGTGATGCGCGCGTACGGGGCCGACGTCGTGGTCTGCCCCACGGCCGTCGACCCGGAGCACCCGGACTCGTACTACAACGTCTCCGACCGGCTCGTGCGGGAGACCCCGGGCGCCTGGAAGCCCGACCAGTACTCCAACCCGAACAACCCCCTGTCGCACTATCACTCGACCGGCCCCGAGCTGTGGGAGCAGACCGAGGGGAAGATCACGCACTTCGTCGCGGGTGTCGGCACCGGCGGCACGATCTCCGGTACCGGCCGGTATCTGAAGGACGCCAGCGACGGCAAGGTGCAGGTCGTCGGCGCCGACCCCGAGGGGTCCGTGTACTCGGGCGGCTCGGGCCGGCCCTACCTCGTCGAGGGCGTCGGTGAGGACTTCTGGCCGACCGCGTACGACCGTACGGTCGCGGACGAGATCGTCGCGGTGTCCGACAAGGACTCCTTCCAGATGACGCGCCGCCTGGCCAAGGAGGAGGGGCTGCTCGTCGGCGGCTCCTGCGGCATGGCCGTCGTGGCCGCGCTGCGGGTCGCCGAGCGCCTCGGCCCCGACGACGTCGTCGTCGTGCTGCTCCCCGACAGCGGCCGCGGCTACCTCAGCAAGATCTTCAACGACGAGTGGATGGCCGACTACGGCTTCCTGGAGGACACCGGCCCGAGCGCCCGCGTCGCCGACGTCCTGAACGACAAGGCGGGCGCCTCCATCCCCTCGCTGGTGCACATGCACCCGGAGGAGACCGTCGGCGAGGCCATCGAGGTGCTGCGCGAGTACGGCGTCTCGCAGATGCCGATCGTCAAGCCGGGTGCCGGTCACCCGGACGTGATGGCCGCCGAGGTCATCGGGTCGGTCGTGGAGCGCGAGCTCCTGGACGCGCTGTTCACCAAGCGGGCCTCCCTGGAGGACCCGCTGGAGAAGCACATGTCGTCGCCGCTGCCCCAGGTCGGTTCCGGTGAGCCGGTCGGCGACCTGATGTCCGTGCTCGGCGGTGCCGACGCGGCGATCGTGCTCGTCGAGGGCAAGCCCACCGGTGTCGTCAGCCGGCAGGACCTGCTGTCCTTCCTGGCCAAGGGCGGCACCAGGGCCTGACCCCGTCCGGGGCCTGAGCAGGATTTTCGCTGGAAGTGTCGGATCCGTGTGGATCTTCCGGCTCAGGCCGGGGTGAACTTCGCGGAAGTGGTACGAGCGCGTCACGTCCGCGCAGCACCCGCTTAACACGGGTCCGGCACATTAGTGGGTGTCGGCAGGGCGGGAGCGGCTCCCCGCCAGGCCGGCGCCGAACGGCGCCAAGGACCTCCGGAGCGGCTCCCGGACCTCCATGGACGCCTAGGACGCGCAAGCCCGGTCCTGACCCGGCCCGCGTCCCTCGCGGGGACCGCCGTCGTCCCGCCCCCCTTCACCGGGGGTGCGGCGGTCCCCGCGCATACGTCGAAGGGCCCGGCGCTCGTCCCGAGCGCCGGGCCCTTTCGTATGCCTTCCGGCTCCTAGTCCTCCCAGTCCGACTCCTGCCGGGACGCGCGGCGGCCGAAGAAGCCGGGGGACAGGCGCGCCGCCTGGACCACGTTCACTCCGACGATGCCGCCCCAGGCGACGAGCAGACCGGGCAGGTGGGCCTGGGCGGCGCCGATCGCGGACAGCGGGATCGCGAGGACGAGCGAGACGATCGCGAAACCGAAGCGCTCGCCCCAGGAGTCGGCGGACTGGGGAGCACGCGACCCGCGCGCCACCACCATCTGCTGTTCGGCGAGCCGGCGCCGCACCCGGCGGTCGACGGCGCCGTCGAGGTGCTGCTCGACCTTCTCCAGGAACGAGTCGACCAGCGCGGACTCGTACTCCTCGCCGAGTTCCCTGCGCGCGTGCAGGGTGGCGTCGAGTTCCTTCTTCAGCTCCGCGTCGTCATGGCGGGCGTTCATACCGGTCATGTCCATCACGTTAGGCAGCCGGGGCGCGTCTGGCACTGGGGATAGCCCCCCTGTTACGGCGGGGCGAAGCCCCCGCAAGACGCCCCTTGCCGGTCTGCATATCGTCATGCAGAGTTGCCGGTACCTGAATAGAAGGGTGTGCTCGTGGTGTCGTCTCGGATCGTGGACACGTCGGGTGCGGTGACGCCTCCGGCGGCCGTCGCACTCGTGGTCCTGGACGGCCGCGGCACCGGAGTCGACGACGTCGTACGGCTCGCCGACGGGACCGCGCGGCCGGTTCCCGGCACGGACGCCATGATGCGCGTCGAGGAGTCCTGGTGCGCCGCCCGGCGCATCGCCGCCACCGGCCGCGTCTACGGGCGCTCCACCGGCGTCGGCGCCAACCGGAACGAGGACGTCCCGACCGAGGCGGCCGCCGGCCACGGACTGCGCCTGCTGCGCAGCCACGCGGGCGCCATCGGCGCGGAACTGCCCGCCCGGCAGGTCCGGGCGATGCTCGCCGTCCGCGCGAACCAGCTCCTCGCGGGCGGCGCGGGACTGCGGCCCACCGTCGTGACGGCGCTGTGCGAGGCCCTGGAGAGCGGCGCGTACCCGGCCGTCAACGAGTTCGGCTCGGTCGGGACCGGGGACATCGCGGCCCTGGCCCAGATGGGCCTCGCCCTCGCGGGGGAGCACCCGTGGAGAGGCCCGGACGGCTCGCAGGACCGGGCCGGCGGGGGCCTCGCCCCCGAGCCGCAGCCGCTCGACAACAACGACGCGCTCGCGCTCATCAGCAGCAACGCCCTCACCCTCGGACAGTCCGCCCTCGCGCTGCACGAACTGCGCGGGCTGATCGGGGCCACCCAGGTCGTCGCGGCACTGTCCCTGCTGGCGGTCGACGGGTCCCACGAGGCCTACGCCGAACCCGTGCACGCGGCCCGCCCGCACCGGGGGTCCATCGAGGTGGCGCGCCGGATGCGGGAGCTGATCGGCGCCGCCGACCGGCCCACGCCACCGCTCGGACGCATCCAGGACCCGTACGGCTTCCGCTGCCTGCCGCAGATCCACGGCCCCGCCCACGACGCGGCGAACGCGCTGGAGGCGGTCCTCGCGGTGGAGATCAACGCCGCCGCGGAGAACCCCCTCATCTGCCCCGAGGACATGGCCGCCTATCACCACGGCGGCTTCTACCAGGCCCAACTCGCCCTCGCCCTCGACCATTTCAGGCTCGCCGTCACTCAGGTGGCACGCCTGTCCACCTCCCGGCTGTCCACCCTCAACGAACCCGCCTACACCCGGCTGCGCCCCTTCCTCGCCGACCACGAGCCCGCGTCCTCGGGCGTGATGATCCTGGAGTACGCCGCCGGTGCCGCGCTCGGTGACCTGCGGGCCTTCTCCGCGCCCGCCTCGCTCGGCCACGCTGTACTCTCCCGGGGCGTCGAGGAACAGGCGAGCTTCGCCTCGCTCGCCGCACGCCAGACGCTGCGTGCGTGTGGTGCGTACCGTCTCGTCGTCGGCTGTGAACTGGTCGCCGCGGTACGGGCGCTGCGCCAGCGCGACCTGCGGCCCGACCCGGAGCTGCCGGCCGGGCGGGCACTGGAGCTGGCCGAGGCGGTGCTCGACGCGGAGCAGACCGACCGGCCGCTCACGGACGACGTGACGGCGGCCGCCGCGCTGCTCGACCGGTTCACGGACATCTGGAGGGGGAGCACGTCATGAGCACGCTCGGCGACAGGGCCGCAGGCGGCGACAGGGACGGGGACGGCAACGCGATGGGGGGCGGCGGGACGATGGAGGACGGTACGGCGACGGGGGTCGGCCGGACGACGGGCGTCGGCGAGGCGACGAGGGGCGGCGGTCCGGAGAGCGGCGGCCCGGACAGCGGCGGTCCGGAAAGCGGTCCGGCGAGCGGCGCGGGTGTGAGCGACAGCCCCGCCGGACGGCTCCAGAGTCTCTTCGAGGGGCACCGGCTCACCCCGACCCAGCGGCGCATCGCCCACAGCATGGTGCGCAGCGCCGCCGACGTGCCCTTCCTGTCCAGCGTCGAACTCGCCGAACTCGCCGGAGTCAGCCAGCCCTCCGTCACCCGCTTCGCGGTCGCGCTCGGCTTCGACGGCTACCCGGCGCTGCGCCGCCACCTGCGCGAGGTCGCGCCGGCCGAACCGGCCGCCGACACCGCCTCGTACAACGAGTACCAGCAAGCCGTCGAGGCCGAGATCGAGAACCTGCGTCACCTCGCCGCCGTGCTCTCCGATCCGCGGCCGGTCGCGCGGGCGGGGCGGCTGCTCGCCGCGTCCCGCCCGCTGCCCGTCCTCGGCCTGCGCGCCGCCGCCTCCCAGGCCTACGGCTTCGCCTACTTCGCCGCCAAGGTGCACCCCGACGTCCGGCTGCTGCACGAGGGCGGCACGATGCTCCAGGACCGTATCGACGCGGCCGTCCGGGCCGGGGCCACGGCCCTGCTGTGCTTCGCGCTGCCCCGCCATCCGCGCGAGGTCCTCGACGCCCTCGGTTACGCGAAGGAGGCCGGGCTGACCGTCGTCACGGTCGCCGACTCGGCGTTCGCGCCGGTGGCGAAGGTGTCCGACCTGCTGCTCCCCGCCGCCGTCGGCACCGGCCTCGCCTTCGACACCGCGTGCGCGCCGATGCTGCTGGGCCGCGTCCTGCTGGAGGCCATGTGCGACGACCTGCCGGACGCCCAGGCGCGGCTGGAGCAGTTCGACGCACGGGCCGCCGTACGGGGCCTGTTCGTGGAGTAGGAGGCGTCCCTCCCGGCGCCCGGCCGGTGCTGCGGGCGCTTCTCAGACGCGTCTCACCTTCCGTGGCTAACCTGCGGGCCCGAAGACATACGGGCGTGGCGGCCGTCGGCGGCGTGCCCGTGGACGTGTGGGCGCGGGGACGGGAGGCGGATCGTGGCGCGCGGAGGACAGGGACTGGCCCGAGTGGCCGTCGTGGTGCGGGCGGGAGCATCGCCGCTGTGGTGGTGCGGGGCGCCGGCCGCCGGGGTGGGCGTACTGCTCCCCGGGCTGACCGGGCGCAGGATCGGCGTCATGGCGGGCGCCGCGCTGTTTCTCGTCACGGCGTTCGTGGTCGCGCGCCGGCGTACGAAGCGGTATGACGTCCTGGTCCGCTCGGCCGCGCGGGCCGGCAAGCACGATGTGCTCCAGGACCGTGCCGTGACCGTGCGCAACTGGCGCCGGGGCCACCGCTGGTGGCTGCTGCTCGCCTTCGCCGTCGCGCTGGGCAGTTCGTTCGCCGTGCCCGCCGCGGGCGGCATGCTGCTCGCGGGGGCGGGTGTCGGACTGTGGCTGAAGGCCGCCAGGCTCGGACGGGTGGAGCGGGCCGAACAGGCGCTGATCTGGGTACGCGTCGACTGGCTCGGCCCGCGCGCCGGAGCGCCCGTGGGCAAACCGGTCCGCGCCGTCCGGGCCACCGGAGTGGTGGCGGGTGACGCCGCGCCCGGTGGGGCGCGGCGTCACTGACCGGAACGGAACCGGACCCGGTGCGTGGAACTAGATCTCCAGATCGGCCTCGATCCGCTTCAACTGGTGCCGGGCCATCGCCAGGTTGGCGCGCTTCTGGTCGAGCACCAGGTACAGGAAGAGGCCGTTTCCGCCTCGCCCCTTCATCAGCCGGATCAGGTGGTACTGGTCGGAGAGCGTGATCAGGATGTCCTCGATGTCGCCCTTCAGGCCCAGGTGTTCCATCGTGCGCAGTTTGGCGCGGACGACGTCGGTGTTGCCGGCGGCCGCGACCGTGAGGTCGAAGCTCTTGCTGCCGCCGATGGTGCCCAGCGCCATTCCGCTCGTGTAGTCGACGAGGGCGGCACCGGTCGCGCCCTCGATGGACGCCAGAGCCTCTTTGAGGGCGGTCTCGGTGTTCGTCATGATGGGGTGCTCCTTCAGCTCTCTGATGTTCTCGGGTGGTTGGTCGCAGGAGTGGATGTGGACCGCGGCGTGGTGCCGCGGGGGGTGCGCGTGCGCAGCGGGGTCTTCGCGGAGGGCTTGGCGGAGGGCTTGGCCGGTTCGGCGGCCGGCTCCCCGCGGGCCGTGGCGGCGTCGACGAGTTCGCCGATCCGGGTGCCGGAGCGCCGCCCCTCCAGGTGCAGCCGGCCGACGTTGACCCGGTCCTGGGCGAGCAGTGTCAGCACGGCGGAGCCACCCGCGGCGTACGTCGCCACATAGCCGTGCACGCCGCGCACCAGCAGCTCGCGCAGGTCTCCGTGACCGGTGGACTCGGCCATCCGTATGGCGACCCCCAGGGCGGCCGCGGTGAGCGCGGCCAGGCCGTCCGGCTCCACGCCGGGCGTGTCGTGGGCGAGGACGAGACCGTCGGCGCTGGCCGCGAGCGCTCCGGTCAGCTGGGGCACCCGGGCCCGGAGCCGATGGAGTTCGTCCAGGACTTCGGCCTCCGCCGCCATCAGCAGTCTCCTCTCGGCACGCTGTCGTAGCGCGCGGATCACAAGGCCTCCCGCGGGGTTGGGACTCACAAGGCCTCCAGCGCGTCTCTGAGTCGTCGCAGCAACGCGACGTCGGGATCGGCGGAGGTCTGGGTGAGCACGCTGGGCGGGGGGAGCGGCTGCGGTTCGGGCGCGGCCGTCACGAGTCCGGCGGCGGCGAGCCGGCGCAGGTCGACGAGCGTGTGGAAGGCCGGCCGGCCCAGCGCGAGGGACACGTCCGCCGCCGTTCGGACGCCGTCCACCCGGCCGAGGACGGCCTCCTGGCGCAGCGGCACCGACGGTCCCGCGGCGAGCAGGGCGCGCCGCAGTGGTGCGGTGTCGGTCGCCGGGTCGGGCCAGATCCGGTGCAGGAGTTCCCGCCGGCGCACCGTCTCGCGCTCCAGCGCGGCGACCGGGACGGGGCGCAGCGGGCCGAACCAGTGCGCGGCGCCGTACCGGAAGCGGCTCGGGGTGCTGCTCGGCCCGAGCACGAAGTACGCGGCGTCGTAGAGGGAGCCGAGGTGGCACAGTTCCAGCGCGCCCTCCGCGATCCGTCCGGTGTCGATCAGGAACCGGCCGACCCGGCGGCGGGCGCCGGCCGCGGCGACCGCCTCCCGCCACACCTCGGGGTCCAGGACGCCGTGGACGGAGAAGAGGACGTCGAGCCCGGGTGTGGCCGGGCTCTCGGCGTGCACCACCTCGCCGTCGGCGAGGTAGAGGGTGCCGCGCTCGCGGATGAGGACGCCGGTGGCCCGTTCGTCGGCGAGACGGCTGAGCATCGGTGAGGCGCCGCCGGCGGCGCCCGGTGCCGGGTCCCGTATCGGGAGCCGGGGCGGGGGAGGTGTCCTGACCGTGGTCATACGAGCACCAGCCGTCCGGCCATCTCGCCCAGCCGGATGCGGGCCAGGGCGAGGTTGCCGTCCGAGCGGGCCAGCCACAGGTGCAGGAACACACTGCTGTCGAAGGCGGTCCGGACGAATCGCAGGACGTGATAGCTGTCGCGGTTGCTGATGATCAGGTCTTCGATCGGGGTCTCCTGATCGGACCACTCGGACCAGTCGGAGCCGCCCTTGGGGGCGAACGAGCGGTTCTCCGCGGCCAGTCGGGCCAGCTCGGCGGCCTCCGCCGCGGTCGTCTCGTGGTCGTCGCCCGGAGCGTCGCCGACCGTGCCCAGGGCCAGGCCGCTGGTCCAGTCGACCACCGAGGCGCCCCGCGCACCGGGCAGTGTCATGGCCTCCAGCAGGCACTCGTCGATACCGGGCACCGTGTCTCCCTCCCGCCAAAGGGTTCGGCCGAGTGACGAAGAAGTTACGCACTGTGTGCACGGGAAGGGAGTGATCGGGCATTTTCCTGTGGAAAATGCCCGCGATGACTAAGGTGGGTCGACTGACCACATTCTCGGACGCTCCTAAACCCGCTGGGGTCGGTTTGTGCTGCCCTGGAGCGGTGCGACGGGGGCGCACACGAGTGCGAACGGGTGCCCGGCATTTTCGGCGCGCCCCGGTGTCGCCCTTCTTGGAAGCGCTGGATTTCTACAGTGCGGTGAGTGAGCGGGTGTGGGGGCCGCCTGATTCGGCGACGATCTCGGCGAGGGTCTGGGGGCTCCGTACGACCGCGAAGCGGGTGGTTCCCGGGTCGCCCTCGGCCGGGGCGTAGCCGTAGATGCCGGGGCGGGCCAGGGAGTTGTACGCGTAGTGGTGGGCGAAGTAGTACGCGCCGGTGTCCAGCGCGGCCACGTGGTCGCCCTGTTCGAGCAGCGGCAGCGGGCGGCCCTCGGCGAGCAGGTCGCCCGCGAAGCAGGCCGGGCCCGCGATGTCCTGGACGACGTCCGGCCCCGTCCTGGGCCGGCCCTTCGCGTCGTACGCGGCGATCCGCAGCGGCCACGATGCCGGCGCGTACACCGTGCGGGTCGCCACCTGCACCCCGGCGTGGGTGACCGCGACCGCCCGGCCCCCGGCGGACTTCGTGTACTCGACCCGGGCCAGCACCGTCCCGTGCTTGGCCAGCAGGGACCGCCCGAACTCGGTGACCAGCCCGTACCGCCCGTCGAACAGCCCCGGTGTCACCTCCGCGAGCAGTCGCGCGTACTGCTCGTACGTCGGTGCCATGGCGTCGGAGCCGAAGTCGACCGGCAGTCCGCCGCCGATGTCGATCGTGTCGACCTGCCGTCGTCCGACGTGCCGGTTGATCTCCTCCGCCAGCGCGTACGTCTCCGCCACACCCCGTGCCATCAGCGGGAGCGGCATGCCCTGTGAGCCCGAGTGCGCGTGCAGCCGGGTCAGCCAGGGCCGGTCGGCGTACGCCCGCACGATCCAGGCGCGGGCTCCCTCGTCCCGCAGCGCGACCCCGAACTTGGAGGTCGCCGTCGCCGTCGACAGTGCCCCGATCGAACCCCCGCCGACCTGCGGGTTCACCCGGATTCCGAGGGGGGAGCGGGTGGCCGCCGAGCGGACGGCGGCGTCGATGCGGTCCAGTTCCTGCGGGCTGTCCGCGTTGACCGCGATGCCCAGCGCCAGCGCCTCGCGCAGGTCGGCCGGTGTCTTGGCCGGCGAGTCGAGCACGGTCCGCCCGGGCGCGATCCCGGCCGCCCGGGCGAGCGCGAGCTCCCCGGGGCTCGCCACCTCGGCGCCGACGCCCTCCTCGCGCAGCAGCCGCAGGACGGGCACGAGGGGCGTCGCCTTCACCGCGAAGGCGTGCAGCACCGGAGTGCCGGGGGCGGTCACCGACTCGAAGGCGGCGCGCAGCGCGGCGGCCGAGGCCCGGATGCCGGGGACGTCCAGGAGCGCGACGATGGGACGGTCCGGAGCGAGGAGCCCCTGCTCCACGGCGGCCCGCACGGCGTCGTCCCGCCGTGAGACCCGCGTCGCCTCCCAAATCCCGGCCGAAGACATCGCAGCCCCGTCCGTCCGGTCGTCGCCGTCGTCCGCCCGATCCCCTGCCCGGTCCATGTCTGCGCCCATGCGTCCCAGCCAAACATCCGGGAGGGGCGCGTGTGGGGCCGCGCGCCTATTGACTAGTCTTATTCAAAGAGTCAGGATGTGAATATCTGAAGCAACAGTCCGCTAGGAGGCAGACCATGTCAGGACCCCGCCCCGTCCGAGCAGCGCGCGGTACGGAACTGAGTGCCCTGGGATGGCAGCAGGAAGCCGCCCTGCGGATGCTGCAGAACAATCTCGACCCCGAGGTCGCCGAGCACCCCGACAAGCTCGTCGTCTACGGCGGCACCGGCAAGGCCGCCCGCGACTGGCGCTCCTTCGACGCCATGGTCCGCACGCTGCGGACCCTCAAGCAGGACGAGACGATGCTCGTCCAGTCCGGCCGCCCCGTCGGCGTCATGCAGACCCACGAGTGGGCCCCGCGCGTCCTCCTCGCCAACTCCAACCTGGTCGGCGACTGGGCGAACTGGGAGGAGTTCCGGCGACTCGAGCAGCTCGGCCTGACCATGTACGGCCAGATGACCGCCGGTTCCTGGATCTACATCGGCACCCAGGGCATCCTCCAGGGCACCTACGAGACCTTCTCCGCCGTCGCCGCGAAGAAGTTCAACGGCACCCTCGCCGGGACGATCACGCTGACCGCCGGTCTCGGCGGCATGGGCGGCGCCCAGCCGCTCGCCGTGACGATGAACGACGGCGTCGCCATCTGCATCGACGTGGACCCCCGCGCCATCGAGCGCCGCATCGAGCACCGCTACCTGGACGTGAAGGCCGACTCCCTGGAGCACGCCCTCCAGCTCGCCGTCGAGGCCCGCGACCAGCGCAAGCCGCTCTCCATCGGCCTGCTCGGCAACGCCGCGGAGCTGCTGCCCCGCATGCTCGCCGAGGGCGCGCCCATCGACATCGTGACCGACCAGACCTCGGCCCACGACCCGCTCGCCTACCTCCCCGTCGGCGTCGACTTCGACGACATGGCCGACGCGGCCGCCAAGGACCCGGCGGGCTTCACCACCCGCGCCCGCGAGTCCATGGCCAGGCACGTCGAGGCCATGGTCGGCTTCATGGACGCGGGCGCCGAGGTCTTCGACTACGGCAACTCCATCCGCGGCGAGGCCCAGCTCGCCGGGTACGACCGCTCCTTCGCCTTCCCCGGCTTCGTCCCCGCCTACATCCGCCCCCTCTTCTCCGAGGGCAAGGGCCCCTTCCGCTGGGCGGCCCTGTCCGGCGAGGCCTCCGACATCCACAAGACGGACAAGGCGATCCTCGACCTCTTCCCGGAGAACGAGTCCCTGCACCGCTGGATCAAGCTGGCCGGCGAGCGCGTCCACTTCCAGGGCCTGCCCGCCCGTATCTGCTGGCTCGGCTACGGCGAGCGCGACAAGGCCGGCGAGCGCTTCAACGACATGGTGGCCTCGGGCGAGCTGGCGGCCCCGCTGGCCATCGGCCGCGACCACCTCGACTGCGGCTCCGTCGCCTCCCCGTACCGCGAGACCGAGGCCATGCTCGACGGCTCCGACGCGATCGCCGACTGGCCGCTGCTGAACGCCATGGTGAACGTCGCCTCCGGCGCCTCCTGGGTCTCCATCCACCACGGCGGCGGCGTCGGCATGGGCCGCTCCATCCACGCCGGCCAGGTCTCCGTGGCCGACGGCACCAAGCTCGCGGGCGAGAAGATCCGCCGCGTGCTGACGAACGACCCCGGCATGGGCGTCATCCGCCACGTCGACGCCGGCTACGACATCGCCGAGTCCGTCGCGGACGAGCGCGGTGTGCGCATCCCGATGCGCGAAGGTGACGACGCGTGACGTTCCACAGCATGTGGGCGGAGCTGCTGCCGGTCGGCCGCAGCTCCGCCTCCGGCGGCTACCGCCGGTTCGCCTGGACCGGGGCCGACACCGACTGCCGTGCCTGGTTCCGGCAGCAGGCCGAGTCCCGCGGGCTCATCTACGAACTCGACCGCAACGGCAACCAGTGGGCCTGGCTCGGCGACCCCGCCGAGGGCGACGCCGTGGTCACCGGCTCGCACCTGGACTCCGTGCCCGACGGCGGTGCCTTCGACGGCCCCCTCGGTGTCGTCTCCTCCTTCGCCGCCCTCGACGAACTCCGCGCCCGGGGCGTCCGGTTCACCAGGCCCCTCGCCATCGTCAACTTCGGTGACGAGGAGGGCGCCCGGTTCGGCCTCGCCTGCGTCGGCTCCCGGCTGGCCGCCGGACAGCTCACCGTCGAGCAGGCGCACCGGCTCACCGACGCCGACGGCATCACCCTCCCGCAGGCCATGGAGAACGCCGGGTACGACGCGGGCGCCATCGGCCCCGACCCCGAACGCCTCGGCCGGATCGGCGCGTTCGTCGAACTCCACGTCGAGCAGGGCCGCGCCCTGGACCTCAGCGGCGACCAGGTCGGCATCGCCAGCGCCATCTGGCCGCACGGCCGCTGGCGCTTCGACTTCCGGGGCGAGGCCAACCACGCCGGCACGACCCGGCTCGTGGACCGCCACGACCCGATGCTGCCGTACGCCGAGACCGTCCTCGCCGCCCGCCGCGAGGCCCGGCTCGCGGGCGCCGTCGCCACGTTCGGCAAGATCGCCGTCGAGCCCAACGGCGTCAACGCCATCCCCTCCCTCGTCCGCGGCTGGCTCGACTCCCGCGCCGCCGACCAGGTCACCCTCGACACCGTCGTCGGCGGCGTCGAGAAGGCGGCCCGCGAGTACGCCGAGGCGCAGGGCGTCGAACTCGACGTCATCCGCGAGTCGTTCACCCCCGTCGTCGAGTTCGAGCACGCCCTGCGCGACGAACTCGCCCGCATCCTGGGCAAGGAACGCGACGCCGTCCTGAACGTGCCCGTTCTCGGGACCGGCGCCGGACACGACGCCGGAATCCTCTCCGGCACCGTCCCGACCGCCATGCTGTTCGTACGCAACCCCACGGGTGTCTCGCACTCCCCGGCCGAGTACGCCGCCGAGGACGACTGCGTGGCCGGGGTGACCGCACTCGCCGACGTACTCGAAGGGCTGGCCTGCAGGTGACGCAGACGTACTGGCTGGAACACGCCTGGCTCGACACCAACGTCGAGCCGGGCGTCGCCGTGACCGTGTCCACGGGCGGCTCCGAGGCCGGTGCCGACGGCCGCGTCACCGAGGTGCGCACCGGCGTCGACACCCCGCCCCCGGGCGCCGAGATCCTGCGCGGACTCACCCTCCCCGGCCTCGCCAACGCCCACTCGCACGCCTTCCACCGCGCCCTGCGCGGCACCGTCCAGGTCGGCTCCGGCACCTTCTGGACCTGGCGCGAGATCATGTACTCCTTCGCGGACCGGCTGACCCCGGAGACCTACCACGCGCTGGCCCGCGCGGTGTACGCGGAGATGGCGCTCGCCGGGGTCACCGCCGTCGGCGAGTTCCACTACGTGCACCACGCCCACGACGGCACCCCCTACGCCGATCCCAACGCCATGGGCGAGGCACTCATCGCCGCGGCCGCCGACGCCGGGATCCGCATCACCCTGCTCGACACGGCCTACCTCTCCTCCGGCTTCGGCCAGCCGCCCAACCCGCACCAGCGGCGCTTCTCCGACGGCACCGCCGACGCCTGGGCGGAACGCTCTTCACTTCTCAAGGACCGGGATCACGCACGGATCGGCGCGGCGATCCACTCCGTACGGGCCGTGCCCGCCGGACAGCTCGCCACCGTGGCGCGCTGGGCCGAGGAGCGGCGCGCCCCGCTCCATGTCCACCTGTCCGAGCAGACGGCCGAGAACGAGGCCTGCCTCGCCGCCCACGGCCGCACTCCCACCCGTCTGCTCGCCGACCACGGCGTCCTCGGACCGCGCACCACCGGCGTCCACAACACGCACCTCACCGACGAGGACATCGCCCTGCTCGGCGGCTCCGGCACCGGCACCTGCATGTGCCCCACCACCGAACGCGACCTCGCCGACGGCATCGGCCCCGCCGCCGCCCTCCAGCGCGCGGGCTCACCCCTCTCGCTCGGCTCCGACAGCCACGCCGTCATCGACCTCCTCGAAGAGGCCCGCGCGATGGAGCTGAACGAACGGCTGCGCACCCGCACCCGAGGTCACTGGACGGCCGCCGCCCTGCTGCGCGCCGCCTCCGCCGACGGCCACGCGGCCCTCGGCTGGGACGGGGCGGGCACCATCGAGGCGGGCGCCCTCGCCGACTTCACGACGATCGCCCTCGACTCGGTCAGAACAGCGGGACCGGTGCCCCGCCTCGGCGCGGAGACAGCCGTATTCGCGGCCACGGCCGCCGATGTCCGGCACACGGTCGTGGCGGGCCGGCACATCGTGCGCGACGGCGCGCACACGCTCGTCCCCGATGTGCCGGCAGCGCTCGCGGACGCCGTCCAGGCGCTGCGCTCCTGACTCCCGGGCGGGCGGGGGACCCCGCCCGCCCGATACCCCCCGCCAGCAGTCCCGCCACCCTTGAGGACGCCATGAGCAGCACGACCGTCATCACCAACATCGCCAGTCTGGTCACCAACGATCCCTCCCTGGGCGACGGTTCCCCCCTCGGTCTGATCCAGGACGCGGCCGTCGTCATCGAAGGCGACCGCGTCGCGTGGACCGGTGAATCAAGCAAAGCACCCGCCACTGACAACCGCGTCGACGCCGGTGGCAGGGCGGTGATCCCGGGCTTCGTCGACTCCCACTCGCACCTGGTCTTCGCCGGTGACCGCACCCAGGAGTTCAACGCCCGTATGTCCGGCCGCGCGTACAGCGCGGGCGGCATCCGCACCACCGTCGCCGCGACCCGCGCCGCCTCCGACGAGGAGCTGGAGCGCAACCTCACGCGCTATCTGCGCGAGGCCCTCCGCCAGGGCACCACGACCTTCGAGACCAAGTCCGGCTACGGCCTGACCGTCGAGGACGAGGCCCGCGCGCTGCGCATCGCGGCCTCGCACACCGACGAGGTCACCTACCTCGGCGCGCACATCGTCTCGCCGGACTACGCCGACGACCCGGCCGGCTATGTCGCCCTGGTGACCGGCGACATGCTCGACGCCTGCGCCCCGTACGCCCGTTGGGTGGATGTCTTCTGCGAGAAGGGCGCCTTCGACGGCGACCAGGCGCGGGCGATCCTCACGGCCGGCAAGGCCAAGGGACTGCACCCGCGCGTGCACGCCAACCAGCTCTCGTACGGCCCCGGTGTCCAGCTCGCCGTCGAGCTCGACGCGGCGAGCGCCGACCACTGCACCCACCTGACGGACGCGGACGTCGACGCCCTCGCGAGCGGCGACACCGTGGCGACCCTGCTCCCCGGCGCCGAGTTCTCCACCCGCGCCGAGTGGCCGGACGCCCGCAGGCTGATCGACGCCGGTGTCACGGTGGCCCTGTCCACCGACTGCAACCCCGGCTCCTCGTTCACCTCGTCCGTGCCCTTCTGCATCGCGCTCGCCGTACGGGACATGCGGATGACCCCGGACGAGGCCGTGTGGTCGGCGACCGCGGGAGGCGCGCGGGCGCTGCGCCGGGACGACGTCGGCCGCATCGTGCCGGGCGCCTACGCGGACCTGACCCTGCTGGACGCCCCGAGCCACGTCCACCTCGCCTACCGTCCGGGCGTCCCGCTGGTCACCGGCGTCTGGCGGCGCGGCGTCCGCGAGATCTGAGCCCGCCGACGGGGGCGGGCCCACGGACCCCTCAGGCGCTGCCCGCGCGCCAGCGCTGGCCCGTGCCCCCGGTCAGCGGCACCAGGGACAGCCCGCCCTCGCCGTCCGGTGTCATGGCCGTCTCGATGGCCACGGCCGGGCGGATCACACCGTCCCCGTCGACGGTGAACCGGAGGTTGTCGCCGTGGCCGCCGTCGAGCGAGGAGCACTCCCAGATGCCCACGCCCTTGTCGACGGAGCCCCGGCTGTCCAGGCAGAAGTCGTCGTCCGCGGCCGACCGGAGGGAACCGCTGTCGACGCGCCAGCGCTGGGTGGGCGAGGACGTACAGGGCGCCGTGACGACGTCGGTGCCCTTCTCGAAGTCGCCGTCGCGGATGTCCAGGCACAGCCCCGAGGCGACGTTCACCACCTGGGTGGCGGCGCCGCCCGGCGGGCTGAGGACGACGGTCGGCGTCGGCTTCGGGCCAGGTGACCTCGGCGGCGCCGAACTGTGGGACGGCGAGGGCGACGCGGAGGTCGCCGAGGGTGAGGGCGAGGGCGAGGGCGTGGGGGCCGACGGGGCGACCGGGACCGTCGCCGTGACGGTCACCGCGGGCGGGCCCGAGGGCGTGCCGACGGAGCCCGCAGCGCCCGTGGACGGTGCCTCGCCCGAGGACAGCAGCAGGAACAGCACCGGCGCCAGGGCCACGCCGAGCGCCGCCGCCGAGGTCAGGACGAACCGGCGGGACGGCGGCCAGGGCAGCACCGACGTTCGCGGGGCGCCGGGAACCGGCGGGACGGCTCCCGTCCCCGGCGGGTGGTTCGTGACGTACGCCGTGCCCGCCCACGGCAGCAGGCCCTCGGCCAGGGCGGAGCGCGGGTGGTCGCGCAGCGCGGTCAGTTCCTCGTAGGCGGCCGAACAGTGCGCGCAGCGCGCCATGTGGGTGTGCAGGTCGGTGCTGGAGCGGGGGTTGTCGGGCCGTACCGACTCCTCGATCAGCCGGCGGAAGTCCCCGCAGCGCGGATCGTCCGAGGCGGCCAGCCGGTACCGCAGACAGGCCTGGCCCAGGGAGTGGAGCGCCTGGTCGGTGCCGTACGTGACGTCCTCGACCGTGAGGCCGAGCAGGACCGCCGTCCGTTCGGCGGGCTCGCGCTCCACGACCGCGTACCAGATGAGCCCCTGGGCGCGGGACGGGAGGGACTGGAAGGCGGGGAGCAGGGAGGGGGCGGGGCCGCCGGGGCCCGCGGTGCTGAGGACGAGGAGCAGCCCGGGGTCGAGTCCCGCGGCCCGCTGGTCCTGGGCCCAGGAGGCGGCCACACGCCCGGTCAGCAGCAGGAGCTGGTGCCGCCAGGGGACGTTCGGGTCGATGCCGCGCGCCGTCTCGCGGGCCGCGAGGGTGAAGGTCTGCGCGGCGAGCTGTCCGGCTCCGGAGTCGCCGGTGGTGCACATCCGGGCGTAGGCGAGGACCGAGGCGCGGTGGCGTGCGCGCAGTTCCTGGAGCGCCGCGTACGCGGTCGAGGTGCCGGCGCGCAGCAGCTCGGTCAGCCGTGCGTCGGACGCCCCCGCGGGCAGTCCGTCGGCCTCGGCCGGGATGTCTCTGTCGGCCGGGTCGCCCTGTGCCATGTCTCTCCGCCTCCCCGCACCTGGTGCGTGCTCGTCCCGTCCTGACGTACCGGCCAGTTTGGGATGCCCATGGTGACGGGATCGGCCTTCTGGGGAAAGAGCTGCCGGACAACGATTCCCTGGGAGCGCTCTCATCCTCCGCGCCCCAACCTCCCCGTGGGGCAAGGAGGTTGCCTGTGCGGCGATGCGGACGTCCGGCGGAAAGGACGGAGCGGTCCGGCGCCGTCGGCGCCGGACCGCTCGGACGCGCGGCCACGCGGGCCGCCAAGCCGTGTCACTCCTCGACGGTCAGGCCCTTCCGGAGTCGCACGAGGGTGCGCGACAGGAGCCGGGAGACATGCATCTGGGAGATGCCGAGTTCGTCGCCGATCTCGGACTGGGTCATGTTGGCCACGAAGCGCAGGGAGAGGATCTGCCGGTCGCGCTGGGGGAGTTCCGCGATCAGCGGCTTGAGGGACTCCACGTACTCGATGCCCTCGAGTCCGTTGTCCTCGTAGCCGATGCGGTCCGCGAGCGCGCCCTCGGAGTCGTCCTCCTCGGGCTGGGCGTCCAGCGAACTGGCCGTGTAGGCGTTCGACGCGGCCATGCCCTCGACGACCTCGTCGCGGCTGATGCCGAGCCGTTCCGCGAGCTCGTTCACGGTCGGGGCGCGGTCGAGGCGCTGGGCCAGCTCGTCGCCGGCCTTGGCCAGGTCGAGCCGGAGCTCCTGGAGCCTGCGGGGCACCCGCACCGACCAGGAGGTGTCACGGAAGAAGCGCTTGATCTCGCCGATGATCGTCGGCATCGCGAAGGTGGGGAACTCGACGCCCCGGCTCAGCTCGAAGCGGTCGATCGCCTTGATGAGGCCGATGGTGCCGACCTGGATGATGTCCTCCATCGGCTCGCTGCGGGAGCGGAAGCGGGAGGCGGCGAACTTCACCAGCGCGAGGTTGAGTTCGACGAGCGTGTTGCGTACGTACGCGTAGTCGTGCGTGCCCTCTTCGAGGGACTCCAGCCGCGAGAAGAGCGTCTTGGACAGAGCCCGTGCGTCCACCGGCCCCACCTCGTCGTACGGGGGGATCTCCGGAAGTCCGTCGAGTCCGGTGAGAGCGTCGACTCCGTGGGTTCCGGTTGCGTCGACGTGCTCCGGGGAACCCGGAGAAGGAGTCGACGTCGCCGTCAGGGTCTGCGATGCGTCGAGCCGGGGTGACATGTGTCCTCCATCGTTCTCGGCATATGGCCGCCGATGCCATTACGTGCACTGCGGTGTGCGGCGCCTCCAAAGCCGGCCGGGTCGGATAGGTGTCTCTACTAGCCCTACCCGGTTTCCCGAACTCACCGCAAGTGTCATCTGCGGTGAAATGTCCATTTTCATGGGGTTGTTCGGGTGTCGGGTGACGTAGAGAAGGCGTAGTGTTCGAGTGCGTACGTCAGTAGTCGCGACACTCGGAAGTGAGACGGCATGGACCGCGGGACGGTCGGCAGCGCACAGTCTGGCCGGCTTCTTGTCGAGGTGCGGGAAGAGGGCACGAGTGCCGTCGTGACTCCCGCGGGTGAGCTCGATCACCACACGGCCGATTTGTTGCGTGAGCCACTCGATGGCTGCCTCGAAAAGGGGTATGCGCGCCTGGTCATCGACTGTTCCCGTCTGGAGTTCTGCGACTCCACCGGGCTCAATGTGCTGCTCGGCGCCCGGCTGAAGGCCGAGGCCGCGGGTGGCGGGGTGCATCTGGCGGCGATGCAGCCGGTGGTCGCGCGGGTCTTCGAGATCACCGGGGCGGAGGCCGTTTTCACCGTCCACGACACGCTCGAAGCGGCGCTGTCCGGCTGAGCCGAAGGCCTTCCGCCATGTCGTCGTCCCCGCCCCGGGCGCCTCTGCGTGATCGGCGCGTTACCGGCGTCACGGGGTCCGTGCCGAAAAAGTGGGTGTTCGGACGGTTCCGTCGGGCAGGAGAGATCCTGGATGCGCCGGCGGTCCAGGGGGCCGGCGGCCGGGGCGGCGGAAGTTGTTGATCCACCAGCGGCGAAAGCCGTTGCTCCATCCGTACTGAGTACTGCGTACTGAGTCTTGAATCGTGAACCGGTGAATCGGTGAGGTGAAGCGCTGATGAGCACCACGCGGCCCTGCACGCCGGGCGACCGCGGCCCGGAGCCGGGCGACGGCGGCGCTTCCGCGGTGTCCGCGCGGAGCGCGACGCCCGTGGGCGGCGCCTCCCCGGCCGCCGGAGCGGCTTCCGTGTCCGTCGGCCGTCAGGTCCGGTCGCTGAGCCTCGCCGGCGAGAGCGGCGTCGTGCCGCTCGCCCGCGACTTCGCCCGGCAGGCGCTGTACGCGTGGGGCTGGCTGCCCGCGCCGAGCGCCGACCGCCGGGCGGCCGCCGAGGACGTCCTGCTCGTCGTCTCCGAGCTGGTCACCAACGCCTGTCTGCACGCCGAGGGCCCGGACGGGCTCCGGATCTCCTGCGACAACAAGGTGCTGCGCATCGAGGTCTCCGACCGGGGGTCGGGCCAGCCCGCACCGCGCACCCCGCACCGTGCCGGCCGTCCCGGCGGCCACGGCATGTTCATCGTGCAGCGGCTCTGCCTGGACTGGGGGGTCCTGCGGACGCCCGGAGTCACGGGCAAGACGGTCTGGGCGGAACTCGGCGCTCCGGCCTAGGCCGTGACCGCGAGGTCGCGTCGTCCGCCCGCCGGGAGCGGGCGGGACTTCGCGGACACAGCCCAAGGCCTGTCCTGCACTTCCCGTCCGCCCGGCCCCGGCCCCTCGGTCCGGCCACCGTCCTGAGTGGTTCGAACCCTTCCTCGTGCGCCACCCGATGCGTGTCGGATCCCCATGGATCCGGCGCGCACTTTGTCTTCCCTCCACAAGTCACCGGGCGTACCTTGACGGCCGATCTGATGTACCGTCAGGAATGAGGGCGATCCCGTGACGTACCGGACGTACCAGAAACGAACCGCCGCGCTCGCGTTCGCCGCGGCCCTGGCCGGCTCGGCGGTGCTGACGGCCGCCCCCGCAGCCCAGGCCGACGTGGTGGACGTCAACTACCAGTGCAAGACGCCGATCGGCGACAAGAGCGCCGTCTCTCCCATCGACATCAAGGGCGTCAAGAGCGGCAGCGCGTACAAGCTCACCATGTCCTGGCAGAAGGGCGTCTCCTCCAGCCCCGTCGAGCTCGGCAAGGGCGCGATGTCGCCGAGCGCCGTCATCAAGGTGGGCGGCGCGGACAGCGGCACGGTGGCGGTCAGCGGACCGGCCAACGCGGCCGCCATCCCGGCCAACACCCCCATCAAGATCAATGACTTGAGCGGTACCTACACGCCGAAGAAGTCCGGCAAGGTCACCTTCACCGCGGGCGTCCTCACCATCAAGGCCCTCGGCACCACGACCACCTGCACGCCCTCGAACAGCCCGGGGCCCTCGCTGACCCTCGACGTCACGGCGGCCGGCGGTTCGGGTTCGTCGGGTTCGGGCTCCTCCGGCTCCGGCTCCAGCGGCAGCCAGAGCGGCACCGACTCCGGCGACTCCCTCCCGCAGACCGGCCCCGAGGACTCCGTGATCGCTCTCGGCACCCTCGGCGGCACGGTCCTGCTCGCCGGCGCGGCAGGTGTGCTGTGGCTGACGCGCAGGCATCAGGCGGTTCGCCGCTGACCTTCCCGCACCGCGACCTGGAGCCGCCGCATGCCGTACGCACTCCCCGCCGCCCGCGCGCTGGGCCTGACCCTGGTGCTGCTGAGCGCGGCACCGACGGCCCTGGCCGCCGAGGGCTGGTCCGTCGTGCCGGCCGCGGGCGGCACGCCCGACGGACGGCCCTCCGTCTACGCGGAGGGCGCGCCCGGCACGGTCCTCCAGGACGCGGTGTCCGTGCTCAACCCCGGTACGCGGCCCGTCACGGTCCGGCTGCGCGGCGCCGACGCGGACAACACGGCCGACGGCGCCTTCACGGTGCGTGAACGGGCGGCGGACACGGGTGCGTGGATCGCCTTCGCCGGACACGCGGACGGCCGCAGGACCGCGGTGCGGGAGCTGTCCGTACGGGTGCCGGCGCACACCCGCGCCGACGTGCCGTTCACCATCGGCGTCCCGGCCGCGGCGGCGCCCGGTGACCATCCCGGCGCGATCGTCGCGAGCGGCGGCGGCCGCACCGCGGCGGTCCGGGTCCAGCTCCGGGTGCCGGGACCGGCGTTGTCGGCGCTGACCGTGGAGCACGTCAGGGTGGGCGGCGGCGGGATCTCGTACGAACTGGTCAACCGCGGCACCACGGTCCTCGCTCCGCGGCTCGCCGTGCACGCCGGCGGGGTCTTCGGCACCCTGCTCGACCGCGGCCCGCGCGCGCTGCCCGTCGAGCTTCTGCCGGGCCGCCGCGTCACGCTCCACGAGCCGTGGACCGGCCCGCCGGCGTTCGACGCGGCGAAGGTGCGGCTGACGGTGACGGCGGCGGGCGGGGTGCGCGCGACCGGGACCGCGGAGGTCCGGTCGGTGCCGTGGGGCGCGGTGGCCGCGGCGTCGGGCGCCCTGGCGGCGCTGTTCGCCGCCTTGTCCGTCGTACGGCACCGGAGGCGGGCCGGGGTGCCGGGGCCGGGGCGCCGCGGGCGCCGGGTCCGGGACGGCGGGGCCGGTGAACGGAGCGGCAAGGAAGTCGAGTTGACGGGAGCGGTGTCGTGAGCGTCCTGGACGGCAAGATACGGGCGGCGGCGCTGGGGGCGGTGCTGGCACTCGTCCTGGTTCCGTCGGCGGTGGTGGGCTCGGCGGGATCGGTGGCCGCCGCCGGGAAGCCGGCCGTCACCCTGTCCAAGTCCGAGGCGGGAACCGGTGGTTCGATCACCGTGACCGGCAGCGGATGGCGGCCCGGGACGCTGCTGATGATGCTGGTCTGCGGGCAGTCCGTGCCCTCGCGCGGGGTGATCGGCGGCACCAACTCCTGCGCCAACGCCGACGGACGGGCCGTCACCACCGACGCCGAGGGCGGCTTCAGCAGGAGACTGCCGGTCGCCGAGCCGCCCAAGCCCTGCCCCTGCGTGGTGCATGTCGCCACCGTCACCGGGGAGAAGGCCGAGGCCGACGCCGTCTTCATGGTGGCCGGCCACGCGGTCGAACCGCTGCCGAAGGAGGAGAGCGGCGGCCGCATCTCGGTGCTGACCGATCCCCGGCTCGACGGGTCCAGTGGTCTGCTGACCTGGTTCGGGTCACCGCCCTCGCGCACCCTCGTCCTCACCGTCGGCAACGTCGGCACCAGCCCCGTGAAGAATCCGGTCTTCCAGGTCGGCACCTCCCACGGGGTGTTCGCCCCGCAGTGGGAGGAACAGCAGTGGCGCGGCAGCATCGCGCCCGGCCGCAAGGCGGAGATCAGGCTCCCGGTCGAACTGTCGGCCGGGGCGCACGGCGACTACACGATCTCGCTGAGGTACGGCGGGAAGGTGCTCGCCGAGCAGCCGTGGGGCGTGGGCCGCCCCTGGGGAGTCACCGTCTTCTGGATCCTGCTCTGCGTGGTCGTCCCGGCCGCCGTGTTCCGCGTCGGCATGGCCTTGGTGGACCGGGTGCGTCCCCGCAGGTCGACCGGGCGGGCGGGGCGGCACCGGGGGCTGCGGCCGGGCGAGCTCACCCTGCGCCTGCCCTGGGCGAACCCCGCCTCCCGGACACCGGCGGACGACTCCGCCTCCCCCGTTCCGGCCCTGCCCTGGTTCACCCCGGAGACCGATCCGGGGACCGGGGCGAACGGTCAGCTCTCCGCACCGCACGAGAACGGTCCGACGACGCAGACGAGAAAGGGGCATACGTGAGCACGCAACGGAGAGTGGTACGGGCCGGAGGCCGCAGAGCGGGCGCGGCCGGGGTCGCGCTGATGCTCGGCGGTGCGGGCATCCTGCTGGGAGTGGCCGCCGTCCCCGCGCAGGCCGCCGAGGTGTCGTACAGCACGGAGTGCATTCCGCCCGCGATCTCCGGGCTGCCCGCCGTGCAGGGCACCACGAAGGTGGAGATCACCGCGCCCGCCGAGGCGAAGGTGGGCGACGAGGTCACCATCACCTGGAAGTTCACCCAGGCCGCCTCGAAGAACCCCGACGTCCTCGACCTCGACGCGAACACCGTAAATCCCACCGGGACGCTGAAGGCGGGCGGCGCGCAGACGGCGGACATCGCGATGGAGGGACCGCGCGAGAACCCCGCCATCCCCAAGAACAGCGACATGAAGCTGTCCGCCATGACGGGCAAGCTGAAATTGACGACGGCGGGCGATGTCACGCTCACCCCGGGCGCGTACAACATCAACGTCAGCAAGCCGATCTCCACCGACACCAAGTGCACGCCCAAGGAGGCGGTGAACCCCTCGGCGACCATCAAGGTGACGAGCGGTGGCGGTTCGGGCGGCACCCCGACCCCCACCCCCACTCCGACTCCGACTCCGAGTTCGCCGAGCGGTTCGGCCACCCCGTCGCCGAGCGGCAGCGGGACCGACGGGGGCGGTGACACCGGCGGATCCGGCGGGCAGACCGACTTCACGGGCAAGGAGGTCTCCGTGCCCTACGCGTGCAAGACGCCCATCGGAGACAAGAACGCCACCTCGGCCGTCCAGATCAACGCGAAGAAGAACGGCGGGAGTTTCGACCTCACCGTGCAGTTCAAGGCGTCGGTGATGGACAGCCCGGCGGACATCCCCGCGGACTCCGTGAAGCCGTCGATGGAGGTGGTCCTGGGGGGCGCCGACAAGGGCACGGTCCATGTGGAGGGTCCGACGAACTCCGCGCCCATCAAGTCCGGCGACCCGATCGAGATCCCCGATCTGACGGGCACCTACAAGCCGGGCGCGACCGGGAGTTCGACCCTGTCCCCGGGTGTGCTGACGGTGATGGCCCTGGGTACGACGACGACCTGCACCCCGGCCAAGTCCGAGGTCTCGCTGACCCTGGACACCTCGGAGCAGGCGAGCGGCGCCTCGGGCGGCGGCTCCACCTCGTCCGGCTCCGGTTCCGCCGGTACGTCCTCCAGCGGCGGCCTGGCGGAGACGGGCTCCGACAGCCACAGCGCCCTCCAGGCGCTCGGACTGGTGGCGGGCACGGTCGTCCTGCTGGGCGGCGCGGTCTTCACCTTCATGCCGGGCCGCCGCCGGACACGGTGACCGGCACGCGCTGATCCCCGTGGCCCTCGATCCGGGCCCCGCCCCGGCCGCCCGCCGGCCGTTGGGACGGCCGCCGGAACGGTGAGGGGACGGCCGCGGGAACGGCGATGCAGCCACTGCGGACACTGCTGAGCGTCCGCCGTCCGTCCTACCGGGCCGGAGCGCGGGCAATCG
>NZ_JBSFZS010000105.1:0-27702 GCF_053600395.1 Streptomyces sp. NPDC005070
CTACGAGCGCAAGGCCGAACACTTCCTCGCCTTCGTCGGCATCGCCGCAGCCCTCATCTGCCACCGCCGCCTCACCAAATGAAACGATGTCTTAGCCGGTACCGCCCGGCGAGCAGTGCCTGTGTCATGGCTCCCCCTCGAAGCAAGCAACGGCGCATGACAGAGCGCCGTACCAAATAGCGTCGCACTGACGAGAATTCTCGTCAGTGCGACGCTATCGCGGGGTGCGGGCGCCTGCACAGCCCGGTCGGCAGCCGATGGCGGTCAGCGCACCACCTCGTCGGCCAGAAGGTCCATCAGAAGGCCGTCGTGCCAACTGCCGTCCAGGCCACGCTCGTAGCGCCGCATGACGCCGACCGGACGAAAGCCGACCTTGGCGTAGCAGCGGATCGCCGCGGCGTTGTCGGCCGCCGGGTCGATGATCAGGCGGTGATGGCCTTGGACGTCGATGAGATGGCAGGCCAGAGTCCGTACGGCGTCGGTGCCCAGGCCTCTGCCGTGCACCCCGGGATCGAGGAAGAGGTCGATGCCGGCATGCCGGTAGTCCGGCTCCTCCTCGGCGTGCCACTGGATCATGCCGATGATCCGCCGGTCGTGGTCCACCGTCAGGCATCGGGTGTCCGGGTCCTGGAGATCGGCCGCGAGGTCCGCCTCGAGATCGTCCCCGCCCCGCCATCGCGCCCGTACTTCCGGGGTGGCCCGGATGGTGGCCAAGGCGGGGATGTCCTCCGGGACGGTGGGCCGGAGGACGACGGAAGCGCCACGCAGCACGGTCATGTCCCACGACCCTAGTGCGACCGGCCGCACGTTGCTCGATTCCCCGATGTCGGTGGCCCCTGGCGGGATGCCGGCCATGGGAGCGAGGGACGACAGCGACGAGGCGTACGTCGTCGGGCTGTGTGATCGGATTCTCGGTGAATCGGCCCTGACGCAACACCGGTTCGACTGGCTGCTGGGAGATCCCGGCGCCGGTGGCCGACGGTCCCGGCTGCCCGTCGACGCATACTGGCCGGGCCACCAATTGGTGCTCGAATACAGGGAGTTGTAGCACGACCGGCCGGTGCCGCACTTCGACAAGCCGGACCGGCTCACCGTCAGCGGTGTCCACCGGGGCGAGCAGCGGGCTCTGTACGACGCCCGCCGCGAGACCGAGATCCCGGGCCATGGCCTGCGGCTGGCCGTGGTCCGTCCCGCGGACCTGGAAGCGGACGGACGCGGGCGGCTGTGCCGCGACGAGGAGTCCGACCTGGCCGCGCTGCGGAAGATCCTGGCCAGGGCGAGCGACGAGGACCGGGTCCTCGACGCCTTCCGGACCTGGCTATTGGCCGAGGGCTGGACACCCGTCGAACCCACGGACCGCTGGACCGACCTCGAAGCGGTACGCGGCGAGGAACGGCTGATCTGCGAGGCCAAGGGCCGCACCAGCGAGAAGGGGATCGACGCCGACATCGCCTACGGCCAACTTCTGCGCCGCATGACGAGCCAGGACGCCCGAATTCGGTACGCGCTCGTCGTGCCGTCCTCGTCGGTGAAGGCCGTCGAGCGCGTACCCCGCCACGTCCGCGACGTGCTGCGGATCGAGGTGTACGAGGTGTCGGACGACAACGAGGTACGTCGGCTGCCGGGGTGACGGACCCGGCGCCCGCGCCGTGCATCCTGAGCGGTGTCAGCGCTCCAGTGCCTTGAGGGACAGCGACACCCGCTCCCGCACCAAGTCCACGTCAAGGACGACGGCCGAGATCCGCTGACCGACACGGACGACCTCGGTGGGGTGATCGACGTGGTGCCGGGACAGTTCCGGAATGTTGATCATCGCGATGAAGCCCCCGATGTCCACGAAGGTCACACCGAAGTCGGCGATCTTCGTGACGGTGCCGGAGCAGATCTCGCCAGGGCGGAGCCTCTTCAGGAACGCCCAGTCGCGGTCGCTCGGCGTCGGATCCGTCCTCCACCGGGCACGCAGGACGCCGTCGCTGTCGGGCAGAACCGCGGTGAACAGCGGGTGCCGTTCGTCGACGGACAGAGAAAGGGCCACGGCGGCCCGGGCACCGGCAACCAGTGCGGTCAGCTCCAAGTGCTCGGATTCGTCGGCGATGACGCTGGAGATCAACCCGTCTTCGTCCTCCCAGACGAGCTCCACCGTTTCGTCCTCCGGCAGGGTGGCGAGGACGGCGTCGACGTCGCTGAACAACTCCGGCCAGACGGCCAGTTGGGCACGAGGGGTGAGTCGGGCGCGTACCGCGTCGAGGGTGTCCTCGGTAAGACGGTGCCAGCGGCATGCGCCGTGGATGTATCCCTCCTCCAGGATCGCCGCCTCCCGCAGGGCGAGGGACCAGCGCAGTCGGGCCCAGAAGATTTCGTCGGCGGGCCGTTGTACGCCCGGTTCATCGAGATCCGCGGCGTACGGAGAGATCTCGAGCCGCTCCGGGAAGAGTCCGAGCGCCCGGGTGCGGACGAGAGCGTCCTCGCAGGGATCCTCGCTGGTGACATAGACGTGCTGATCCCATCCGACGTGCACGACGAACCTGCCCTCGACCTCGAGAGAGCACCAGGCGCCACTGTCCCGGAGCATGCCCCGGACCAGCTCGAGGCCAACGGCCGGCGATACTTCCGCGCCATCGTGGAACCCGCTGAGGTCGGGAGGGAAGAGCCCGGCAAGGCCGTGGCCGTCGACGGTCGGCTCCCTCCCGAAGTGCGCGAGGCCGACGACCCCGGGCTCACGGATGTGCAGACGGTCCACCCCGGTGTCCTCGGCGAACGCGGCAACCGCCTGAAGGTAGGCCGCCTCGACCGGCCCATGGTCGCTGATCGTGTCCTCGGCGCCGATATAGCCGCCGCGCTCGTCGCGGTCGGCAGGGTCGTACTTGGTGATGCGGTAGGCGTAAGGCGGCACAATGCTCCCGTGGTCGCTCACGAAGCCGCCCGACTGCCGATCGACTTCGTAGCAGGAGCGTAGTGCGACCCGGCACGCTCCCCGGCGACGGGATCCAGCAGGACGCTGTCTAGGCTTCACCCATGCCGACCAGCGAAGTCGAGTCGTACGAGGCCGTCAGGCGACTGGCTGCCGGAGTCGCTCTGGACCAGGTACTCGATGTGACGGATCCGGACTCCTGGATCGATCTCGACTTCGCGGTCCGTGAACTGGCCTGGCAACTGCCGGAGCTGTTCCACTCGAACGCGTCGCCGTCCGGGCGGCGGATGAACTGGGGTCCGGACAGGTCTTTGCTCACCTTCATTTGGCCCCGGAAGCCAGGTGACGCCGAACTCGCCATCGCTCTCTGCCACCCCGACGGCCGGATCCGCGAGGCCGCGCTGAACCATGCCGAGGAGCGGCCCGCCCTGCTGGCGCTGGTCGTCATCCGCTGCGCGGACTGGGTGGGACCGGTACGCGAACGCGCTCGCGTGCTCGTGGCCGGGACACCCCCGCACCTGCTGGCCGCGCACACCGCGCTGATCCTGCGGGTCGGCCGCCGTTCCCGGGGTGACTTCGCTCAGGACCTTCTGACCGGCGCGCTGCGCGCGGGCTTGGCCGCACGAACCGAGGCGCTGCTCGACAGCGGCGACCGGGACACGGCACGCCTCGCGCACCGCGTCGCCGTCGAGCGACGGTTGCTCCCCGCGGCGCGGCTCGCTCGGACCGCCGCCCGCCACCGCGACGTCGTAGTGCAGTCCCTGTGCGCCGAAGCGGCCGTGGCCACCCTCGGTGAAGGCACCTCAGACGCGTTCACCGAGGTCGTGGTGCCGCTGCTCGGGTCCCGGCAGCCCCAGGTCAGGTCGGCGGGGGTGACCGCGCTACGCCGCACCGGGCGGCACCCCGACGCCGAGCCGTATCTCACCGACCGGTCCGCCATGGTGCGGGCGTGCGCCCGATGGGTGCTGAGGCAAGGCGGCACCGACCCGGCACCGCTGTACCGCGCAATGTGTGCCGACCCCGCGGCCAGGCCCGCCGCCGCGGTGGGCCTGGGCGAGTGCGGGGTTCGCGAGGACGCGGACCTGGTCCGGACACTGCTCGCGCACCCGGCCCCCGCCGTGCGTGCCTCCGCCGTGGCAGGACTTCGCGCGCTCGACGCGGTGCGCGTCGACGACGTACAGCCGCTCCTGGACGACCCGTCGGCCGGAGTGGTCCGGCAGGCGACCGCGGCTCTGCGGCCGTGGGCCGACCGCGTACCGCGCGAGCTGCTGCGCGCACTGTCGGCCGAGGACCGTCCGCGCCACCAGCGGATCGCGGCGATCAGGCTGTTGCGGGCGTCCGGCGCGTACGCCCAAGGCTGACGTCCGCTCTGAGCTGATGCGCCGGACACCAGGGCCTGAGTGGAGTGGGAGGGCCGTAGAAGTTGTTCAACTGCGCGTTGACCCGGTCCAGTCGGGCCTGCCGTTGAGTGAGACGCAGACCGTTGGCATACGTCGCCGGGTAACCGAGGAACGCCAGCCCGACAGTGAAGATCATGGTGAGCATGGGAGGTGATGGCAGGCGTTCTCCCGAGTGCGGATCTCCGACGCAGCGGGCCAACGCACCCCAAGGGTCGGCTGACCCGGTCGTCGTCGTCACCATCAACTGCCGTGCGGGAAAGCCTTGTTGGCCACGTTGACAGGAACGCGCCAAGTGGATTCACTGCCTTGAAGAAGGTACGGACCAGGCTCAACTGCCGCCCGTACGGCTCGCCGCAGGGCCGTCGGCCTCGGTCGCGCCCGCCGCCCGGCATCCTCCATCGTGAAATCGAGGCGAGTTCCGGTGACCTTGCGCAGCGCCGACATCGTTGTCGGACCACGGTTCCTCAGTTTCCTCTTCGCGGCCGTTCTCGCGTGTGCGGTACTCCTCCCGGCCGCGTCGCCCGCGGCCGCCGCCACCCAGGTGTGCGTACTGGCCTGCGACACGCTGGACCCGTCGCTGGCGCGACAGGAGAGCTTTCCGGTACCGAACAAGAGCCTCAACGGCCGCCGCCTCGAACTGCACGTCTCCGACGCGGACGACATGGCGTGGGCCAGCATCGACGGCGGCGTGACCGGCGACTCCGTGTGGCTCGACCGTTCCTGGGACGGCGGTGCCACCTGGGACGGACTGCTCGGCAAGGCGGCCGTACCGGGTACCTGGACCGGCACCAGGACGCTGATGTACAACATCACCGATCCCCGCAACCACCGACGCGGACTGGTCCGGGCCTGCGGCGACGCCGCCGCCGTCGGTTGCACCGACTGGGCCTATCCCGCCGTCTGCGACACGCTCTGCGACCGCACCGACCCGGGCCAGGCGGCCGGCGACGACCAGCCCGTGCCGTCCACCACCCTCTACGGCCGTACCATCCGCCTGCACGTCGACCAGAGGAACTCCATGGCCTGGGCGAGCATCGAATCCGGTGCCGGCGGCGACGAGATCTGGCTCGACCGTTCCTGGAACGGCGGCTCGACCTGGCCGGACGGCTCCTCCCTCGGCCGCACCGCCGTCCCGCAGGGCGCCGCCGGCACCCGTACGACGATGTACGCCACCCGCGATCCGCGCGGCCTCCTCTACGGCGGCGCGGTCCGCGCGTGCGGCCGCGAGGCCGGCCACCAGGACGGAAGCTGCACCGCGTGGGTAAGGCCCGCGCCGGCCCGGGCGCGCGCCGCGGCGGACGTGCTCATGTCCTCGTACGATCCCTACAACGGCTGGTGGCCCAGCAGTTGGTGGAACTCCGCCGCCACGCTCACCTCACTCGTCGACTTCGCCAGGACGACGGGCACGCACGACTACGACTGGGCCGTCGCGCGCACCTTCGATCAGAACAAGGGCACCTTCGCGGCCGGCGTGCGCAGTTCGGACGCGATCGAGGGGCACTTCATCAGCCGATCCATCGACGACTCGGGCTGGTGGGCCATCGCCTGGATCGACGCGTACGACTACACGGGCAACTCCCGCTATCTCGACGAGGCCGTGACCATCGCCGGCTACGTCCAGCAGTACTGGGACACCGGCACCTGCGGAGGCGGCGTGTGGTGGGACCGGGAACGTACCTACAAGAACGCCGTCACGAACGGCCAGTACCTCTGGCTGGCCACCGCGCTGCACCAGCGCATCCCGGGTGACACGGTATGGCTTCAGCGGGCAAGGACCGCCGCCGCCTGGTACAGGTCGAGCGGGATGATCAACTCCTCCGGCCTGGTGAACGACGGGCTGACCTCCGCCTGCGCCAACAACGGCGGCACCGTGTGGAGTTACAACCAGGGGTTGGCCATCGGCGCCTTCACCGAGCTGTGGAAGTCGACCGGGGACAGTTCGCTGCTGGCCACGGCGCGGGCTCTGGCCGACGCCGCCATGAGCAGCCCGACGCTCACCCGGGACGGAGTGCTCACCGAGTCCTGCGACGTCGGCCCGGCGTCCTGCGACGACAACCAGAAGCAGTTCAAGGGCATCTTCCTGCGAAACTTCGCCGACCTCGCGAAGGCCACCGGTTCCGGCACCTACCAGAGCTACGTCCAGAAGCAGGAGGACACGCTGTGGGCGCGGGACCGCACCTCCCTCAACGCCCTCGGCGAACGCTGGGCCGGCACCCTCCCCAACCAGACCGACTGGCGCACCCAGGCCAGCGCGCTCGGAGCACTCACGGCCGCCGCGGGCTGACACGCGTCCGAGGAGCCGCCGCGCCCGGAGCGCGGGCCTGCGGTGATCCACCGACCGGCCCGGCTTCACCCGATGCCGGGGCCGGCAGTGTCACCACTGGACCAGATCCATCGACTTACGAGCCAGCCAGTCCGTGAACGACACGGGGCGGCCGTCCAGGTTCAGAGGAAGGATCCGGTCGCAGGTGGCCCGGCCGTCGAACCACAGTGAGCCGCGGTGCGGACCGGTGACGACGAGCAGGGTCGAGAAGCCACAGCCGTTGTCCTGGATGAAGACGGCGCCGGATGTCTTCCGCTCCTGGAACACCTCGTACTCGGCGTCCCACTGCTCCCAGGCCGCCTGGTAGGCATCGTGATCAGGGAAGTCCTGGGCACGCGGCTCGCGTTCGTCCAGCCCATCCTCGTAGGCACGACAGGAGTCGGGATGCGGGAAGTCGGAGGTGAGCAGGGCGTAGTTGGTGCTCGAGTCCCCGTGCCAGCCCCATCCCGCGGCGGATCGGCAGAGGCGGTTCACGGCGCCGCCGACGTTCTGCCGGAGCAGATACGCGCGGTACTGGTCCGGGAACGTGACGCCCAACTCCGCCTCCGCGGCACGGATCTCCGCTTCGGACAGAGGTGGCGGAGCGGCGGCCGGCCCCGCGGATGGAGAGCTGAGCTCGTCGAAGCGCCTTCCACGAGCGATGCGTCGGGCTTCCACGGTCCAATCTGTCGTCATGCCGTGGCGCCCTCGTACCGCGGGCGACCGGTGGTGGTGCGGTACGTCTGGATCGTCAGCCCCTTCTGGGCGGACTGCGGATCGAGGCGGCGCGCGTCGGCTTCGATTCCGGTTCCCTCGTCGATCCGCCGATGTCCCTGGGGCACTCCGTCGACGGAGACGGTCGTGACGGTCGTCAACGCCATGGTCGCCGTACCCTTCGCGCTCGGGTCGCCGATCGGTATGACGCCGACGCAGACATCTGGTGCTCGTGGCGGCTGCGTCGACCGTCCCTCCGTCATGCCGGATCCGTCGGAGCCGGGACGGTCACCGGATCCGGGGAGAGGAACTTGGCCGACTTGGCGGCCAGATGCCGGGCGAGGTACTCCGCGGCGTCGTCCGGGCGCATGCGGGCGAGGGCGACCAGGGCCGTGATGGCCACATCCGCGACTTCGGCGTGAGCGTCCTCCCACGGCGTGGTCGCTTTGCGGGGGTTGGTGCCGCGGGCTCCGATGACGGCTTGGGACGCCTCTCCGGTCTCCTCGGCGATCTTGAGCACTTGCAGGCTCCACTGCTCCGCCTGGTCCAGGCCGAGCGCGGTGTCGTGTTCCTCGAAGCGGCGGGCGAGTTGCTCGATGGTGTCCCAGACGGTGCCGTCCACGGCGGGGTGTCTCCTTCAGGGGGCGCGGGCTTCAGGCGGGACCGGTCGGCCGCCACGTCCGCGATGATCCCAGCATCCGGCCGGCAGCCCGTACGAACAGTGCCCGAAAGCCGTCCTCCGGCCGGCGTCAGCCGATCTGTTCGGCCAGGGCGACGATGATGCCCGCGGGGCCGCGGAGGTAGCAGAGCCGGAAGATGTTCTCGTACTCCGCCACCTCGCCCAGGAGTTCGGCGCCGTGGGCGCCCAGTCGGGCGATGGTGTCGTCGATGTCGTCGACGGCGAACATGACGCGATGCAGGCCCAGCGTGTTGGGCGGAGGGTTCCGGGGCTCGGCCTCGGATACCGCGGGGTTGTGGTACTTGGTCAGCTCCAGCTTGCTGTGGCCGTCCGGGGTCCGCATGACCGCGATGTCGCTCCGGACGCCGTCGAGTCCGACGGTGAGGTCCGCGAAGAGGCCTTCGATCTGCGCCTCGCCCTCCAGCTCCAGGCCGAGCTCGGTGAAGAAGGCGACAGCCGCGACCAGATCGTCGACGACGATGGCGACGTTGTCCATCCGCTGAACAGTCATGTCTCTGAGCCTAACGACTCGATGTGGGGCAGCACGGCGTCGACCCGCCTGCACTCGGAGTCGTGCGAGCCGGTCCGCGCCGCCGTTTCGGGCACGGACCGGCTCCTTCCGGCAGGGGCGCCCGCCGTGTGTCAGGGCGTGGAGAAGGGCGGATCGTCCTGAGCGCACTTCGTCCCCGGGCGCGGAAGGGTGCCGTTGTTGACTTCCTCCCCCGCCTAGAGGCGGGGGATTCCGGCGGTCGCCCGCTGGGTTTCCTGTTTCAGCGACGACTGCCCCGTCCGGGAGGACTCCCGTTGAGGTCTCATACCGTCTCCACAGGCAGATGCCGCCAGCCCGGCGGCCAGAATGTTGCGTGCCGCGTTCACGTCGCGGTCATGCAGGGCGCCGCAGTCGCATGTCCACTCGCGGACGTTGAGCGGCATCTTCGCGGCGATCGTTTTGCAGGCCCCGCACAGCCTGCTGCTGGGGAACCAACGGTCGATCACGACGAGGTCGCGCCCGTACCAGGCGCACTTGTACTCCAGCATCATGCGCAGGTCCGTCCAGGCCGCATCCGAGATGGCGCGCGCGAGCCTGCCGTTCTTCAGCAGGTTGCGGACGGAGAGGTCCTCGATCACGACCGTTTGATTCTCGCGGACGAGACGAGTCGACAGCTTGTGCAAAAAGTCGCGGCGCCGGTCGGCAAGCCGTGCGTGAACGTGGCCGACGTTGCGGCGGGCCTTGGCCCGGTTCGCCGAGCCCCTGGCCTTGCGGGCGAGTTCACGCTGTGCACGGGCCAACCGGGCACGATCACGGCGCTCGTGCCCCGGATTGGCGATCTTCTCACCGGTGGACAGGGTCACCAGAGAGGCGATCCCGGCGTCGATGCCGACCGCCGCCGCGGTGGCCGGGACCGGGAGGGGGGTGTCCTCGACGAGCAGGGACACGAACCAGCGCCCCGCAGCGTCACGCGACACGGTCACCGTGGTCGGCTCCACCCCAGCAGGCAGCGGCCGCGACCAGCGCACATCCAGCGGTGCGGTCATCTTCGCCAAGGTCAGCCGTCCACCGCGCCACGTGAAGGCGGACCGGGTGTACTCCGCCGACGCCCTCGACTTCTTCCGCGACTTGAACCGCGGGTACCTGGCCCGCTCGGCGAAAAAGTTCCCAAAAGCCGTCTGAAGATGCCGCAACGCCTGCTGCAACGGCACCGAGGAAACCTCCGCCAGGAAGGCAAGATCCTCACTCTTCTTCCACCGCGTCAACGCGGCGGACGACTGCGCGTAAGACACACGACGCTGCTCGCCGTACCAGGCCCGGGTCCGCTCCTCCAACGCCTTGTTGTACACGAGACGGACACAGCCGAACGTACGCGACAGCTCGGCCGCCTGCTCCTCCGCCGGATAGAAGCGGTACCTGAAAGCCCGCTTGACCCGCTGCGTCATATCTCACACGGTATCAAATCCCTTGAAAGCAACGACTGTCCGCCGGTGGGCGGTGCACACCGGTCCGCCCTGCCGACGAACCGGCTTCCCCGGCCCTGCTCCGCAGAAGCTTCGTTTCCTCCCCGGCCTGAAAGCCGGGGTATCCACGAAGGAGAAACCCGATGAAATAGCGGCTCGCGTGGGCGTTGATGCAACTGCTGGGGTTGAGCAGCGCGGTGTGCCCGTAACCGGTGTTGGTGAGCAGACGGGCGTCGGCCAGTTCCTTGGCCATGGCCTGGGCGTCCTGGTAGGGCGTGGAGGGGTCGTAGGCGGTGCCGACGACCAGGATCGGGTTGGCGGTGGGCTTGTTCCACGGACCGGTGTAGCGGTTCGCGGCTGTCGCCGGCCACGTGGCACACGGCTCGGCGGCCCATGTCCAGAAGCGCCCGGCGTCGCCCGTCCGGGCCGCACTCGCCTCTTCGATCGGGTGGTAGACCCTTGGGTCACGTGGGTTCGGGCTGTCTCCGTAGAACACGGCCCCGGCCTGCTCCTCGCCCGTGTACGGGATCGGGTAGGGGAGGGACGACGTGTCCTGGGCGGCGGCGGGCTGCGGCTCTCTGCCCCGCCACAGATCCTGGAGATTCACGCCGAGTCGGGTCCATCCGGGGTGGACGATGTAGAGGCTGTTGATCGCGTCCGCCACCGTCCTGGCGTACGTCCAGGTGCCTACCGGATGCTTCCGCAGGCGTGCCGTCACCTGGTCGAACTTCTTCCGGGTGGCCTGCGGGCTGCCCGCGGAGAACGCGCACTGGGCCGGGTGGGATCCGCACAGCTTGAGGAACTGATCCAGTGTGGCCGCGGCGCTGCGGTCGGAGCCCATGCGCAGGAACGTCGGCAGTCGGGCGTCGTCGTTCGCACGGTTCGTCCACGCCGTCGGGGCGATGTTGCTGTCGAGGGTCATGGCGCGGACCCGCGAGGGGAAGAGGTTCGCGTAGGTGGCGCCGAGGATGGTGCCGTAGGAGATGCCGCAGTAGGTGAGTCTCGGGTCGCCCACGGCCCGGCGAAGCTGGTCGAGGTCGCGGGCGGTGTCCTCGGTCGACACGTGGCGCAGCAACTCGGGGTCGCGCTCATCGCAGAGGCGTCCCAGTTTCCTGTAGGCGGAGATCCACGCCTGGCGTTCCTGCCGGCCGACCGGGAAGCCGGCCGGCTTGCTCGCGTTCCAGGCTTCGGCCTCCTCGGGACTCGTGAAGCAGTTCACCGCTGTGCTGTTGCCGATTCCACGAGGGTCCCAGCTCACGATGTCGAACCGTTCCCGGACCTTCTTCGGGAAGGAGCCGTAGTCCTGCGGCATCTGGACCGTTCCCGGACCGCCCGGTCCGCCCGGGTTGAAGAACAGGGTCCCGATCCGCCGGCCGGGGCCGGTCGCCTTCCGCTTCACCACCGCGAGTCTGATGCTGCGTCCGCGCGGCTTGGAGTAGTCCAGCGGGACACGTGCCGTCGCGCAGTCGTACGCGCTGTTCCCGGCGCAGGCTCGCCAGTCCAGTCTCAGCGTCGCCACGGAGGGAGCCGCGTCGCCTTCCGCGGCGGCACTGGGTTGTCCGGCCAGTGCCGCCGCGGAAGGCCGCCAGCGCGGCGACCGCCGCGGCCCCTCCGCGACGGCTCCCGCTGCGTACGGATCGGTGCATGCCTCGTCCTTTCACGGCCGGCGCCCGATGCCGCCCCATGCGGGCCTCGGCACGCCTCCGTGAAAACGTCACCGAGATCCGCGGGGGCCGCGAGACGACGGCAGCCGAATGGCGCAGCCACCGATCGGCTCCGGTGCTGTGACCCACCCCTCGCGATCGTCGGCTTGGCGTCTCTCGCTTCGCTGGTCCTGTACATGCCCGGAATTGTGGCCTCCGTCATGGCGCATCCGATCTTGGTCTGATGAGATCGCCGGATGCTCGGTTTCCTCATCCGTCTCCTGCCGTTCTGGGTCCGCGAACCCCTGCTCATCGTGGTCGGCTCCGTTTTCGGCGTACGCATCATGTATCTCGCCGTCACCGATCGCGATCGGGTCGCGGCCGTTATCGGCGTCGCGTTCCTCGCGTTCACCGCGGTACGTGTCCACGAGGTGGTCCGGGCCCTGCGCGCTCGCCGGCACCCCAGTCCGGGGGCCTCCGCGGGTGAGGCGACGGTCGATGCCGCCGCACACGGTCAGGCACAGCCCCAGGCCGCGCTGTCCCACGCCCCGGCCCAGCACCAGCCCCTGCCTCAGGCCCTGGCCGGAACCGGTCCGCGTCCCGGCGCGGGCACTCCGAAGAAGGACCACAACGCATGGGGCCAGGCCGTCGGCGCCGTGGCCCTCTTCGGGGTGGTCGGAGCGGTCCTCTGGCTGGGCCCAGACTTCATGCCGTCCGACGCGGTCAACGCCACGCCGCCCGCCTCGTGTTCGGACGAGACCCACGAGGAACCGCCGAAGGCCTACAAGCAGAAGCCCCGGCCCGTGACCGGTGAAGAGCTGTGCAACGCGGTCCTCGGGCCGGACCTGGCCAAGCTCCTTGGAACGCCCGGTGAGAAGGCGACCTCCGCTTCCGGCAGCGACAACACCGCGCCTCTGACCGATGGGAAGGTCGCCCGGCCGGAGGCCCAGGTCGCGTTCGACACGTACACCGTGAACGTCTCGGCCACTTACAACGACCTGTCGATCGACCAGTACGTGAAGCTGATGAAGTACGGGGAGGAGAGCGACGTCAAGACGCTCAAGGTTCACGGCCGGTCCGCGGTCTTCTCCACGGATCACACCATGAAGATCGAGATCAATCTCGGAGGGAGTGGAGGATCCGGCGGACCGGTCGGACAAGGTCCCCTGGAGAGGACGCTGTCCGTGGCCCTGGACCGTGGTGACCGAGGCGGCTACTGCGAGATCACCGTGTGGAGCGAGTCCGGTGCCCTCCCCAACGACACCGCTCTCCTCGACATCGCCGACAAGGTCCTTCCGAAGATCCCCGAACGACCTGGCCGATGAGACGCCGGCAGTACGGCTGAGCCACGGATGTGCGCACCAGGCCGGGCGACACGGTCCGGTCCTGGTGTCACACCAGCCCTCTACGATCCCCCGTCATGACCGATGACACGTTCGACTACTCCCGACCCGGTCCGCTCACGCTCCTCGCCTCCGGCCAACTCGGGCTCCTCGAGGGCCTGCCGGACGACCCGGTTGGACTGTGCGCCGTGGTTCAGAACCTGGTCATCCAGCCGACCGATGCCGCCGCTCTCGGTGTTCCCCAGGAACGGCTCGCGGAGAAGAACATCCGGACGGTGAGCGAACTGGTCGCCACGTTGACCGCGCTGGACCCCACCCCCCTTCACGTTGCCCGGACACCGGAGGCGAGGGTGGTGGGGACGTGCCGCCACTTCGCCACCATCGCCTGCGCGATCCTGCGGGCGCGGAACATCCCTTCCAGGGCCAGGTGCGGCTTCGGCATGTGCTTCCAGGAGGGACACGGACTCGACCACTGGATCACCGAGTACTGGAACGCCGACGAACGGCGCTGGGTGCGCGTCGACACCGAACATCTGGGCCACGGTTTCGTCGAGCGCCCGGACGACCTCGCGCCGAGCGAGTTCCTCACGGGCGGCGAAGCGTGGATACGGCACCGTGAGGGCCTGATCGATCCACAGCGGTTCGGGGTGTTCGGCACCGATCACGCCTGGGGGCCTGCCGAGATCAGCGGCAACGCGGTCCGCGACCTCGCGGCCCTGCGCAAGCTGGAAATGCTGCCCTGGGACGAGTGGGGCCGGAATGACCGAGGCCTACGAGGGCAAGACGGGCCCCGCATACGACCGGCTCATCGACAAGGTCGCCGCAGCGTGTGTCGCCGGAGATCCAGCCACCCTGACCGGTCTGTTCGCCAACGAGGAACTCACGGTTCCACAGCACATGATCAACTGATCCGCTACGGCTACGGCTACGGCACCGACGGCGGCCGCGTCAGGCGGGTCCCCTCAACTCACGTCCGGTGACCATCTCGGATTCGATCCTGACGAACACCGCGCTCCGCAGCGGCATCCAGGAGGTCGGGCCGACCTGCGCCAGCCGTTCGTGCTCCGCGCGGTCGGTCACCACGGTGGCACGGCCGGTGACGACCACACTCCACCCGGACCGGGTCTCGGCGTCGAACTCGTCCGCCTCGAAGGCGACCACCACACCGTCGATCGCGCGAACGAGGTCCGAGTCCGACGAGGTGCGCAACAGAACGGAGTCGTCCGTGTCCAGACAGAAGTTGACCGGGAGGACCGCGGGCAGGGCCTGCCGGGTGTACACCACGCGGCCGACCGGGACCTTCGCCAGGAGGCGGAGGCACTCCTGCCGGTCGAGTTCGTGAAACGTGTCTTCCTGGGACATCCAGCCATCGTCCCTCCCCGCACCGGGACCGAATAGGGCCGGTCGGCCCTACCGAGGGGGAGCCGAAGGGCCCGCCCTGCGCCGGACGGCCCGGCACCCCGCTCCGGGTCGCGTCAGCCGGGCTCGCCCACCGGCCCGGGCTCGCCCACCCGCAGGGGAACGGGAGCGCGCAGGGGAGCGGCCACCTGCCCAGGCTCAGCCACCTGCCCAGGCTCAGCCACCGGCAGGGGCTCGCGCACCATGAACACGTCCACCGGGTCCTCCGCCTCGACGGTGAACCCGTACCGCTCGTACAGCCGCCGGGCCGCACTACCCCGCAGTACGTTCAACCGGACCCGGGCACCGGCGCGGTCGCACCACTCCAGCAGCTCGCTCAGCACGCCCGAGCCGATACCGCGCCCCTGAAGGTGCGATGCCAGGTAGAAGTGCTCGAACCACCGGGCGTCCTCCGCCGGCCGCAGGGCCACGCACCCGGCGAACGCTCCATCGACCTCGATCACCCAGGTGTGCGCCGGGTCGAACGCGTCCCGCAGCCGCCGGCGCACGCGCTGCGGGTCATAGCGCCCGAGCCGCTCCAGATCCGGCCGCATCACCACCGCACGCAACTCGACCACCGCCTCGACGTCTCGAAGCGACGCCGGACGAAGATCCCAGTCAGCCACGAAGATCACACTATCGCGCGGGACGGATCAGAGACCTGCGGCCTTCCGTTCGTCCTCCGTCAGCGGAGGGCTGTCAAGCAGTGGCTTCTTCCGGCCCAGGAAGACACGAAAGAGCATGTCGGGCGCGAGGAGCCGGGCCGGGGGCCGCTCCATGCTCATGACGTCCAGGAGTACCCGCAAGGCGTGCGGGTTGCGCGCCCCGGCATCCACGGCGCGGTCGATGAACGTGGCGGCGGCCCGTTCCAGGCTGCTCGGCGCCTCGTCCGTGGCACCCGGGTAGAGGGCGTCCTGGCCCACGGCGAGATCCCAGGCATGCCCCACGGGGCGTGCCGCGCGACGCTGGATGAGCCTGGCCGTCTCCGGGGAACCGATGCCATGCCTCGCGAGCACCTTCCTGAGCTCCAGGACGCTCTGCGCGGCAGCCGTCAGGCCGTGTCCGTACACGGGGTTGTATCCGGCGATGGCGTCCCCCAGAACGGCGAAGCCGGACGGCCACCCGGGCAACTTCTCGAAGTAGCGCCGTTTGTTGGCCGTGCTGCGGGTGGTGACGACGTCGGTGAGCGGCTCCGCCTTGGCGAGGAGGTCTCCGATGACGGGATGGGGGAGGGAGTGGGCGAAGGGCACGAACTCGGCGTTGTCGCGGCCGGGCCGGCCTCCCCTGCTGCCGGAGAGGGTGACGAGCCACCGGCCCTCCTCGATGGGGAGGATGATGCCGCCCCGGCCCGGTGGCCGCGTGGGGTCCGCCTGCACGTTGACGATGGGGAAGTCCTCGCCCGTGGAGGCGGGGGCCCGGTAGATCCGGCTGGCATAGCCGACACCGGCGTCGACGACCTTTTCCTGGACCGGCGGCAGGCCGAGGTCGGTCAGCCAGACCGGTGCCCGGCTCGCGCGTCCGGTGGCGTCTATGACCAGGTCGGCCGAGAGGGTCTGAGCTCCCTCGGTGTCGCGTACGCGTACCCCGGTCACGCGGTCGGCGTCGCCTTCGAGGGCGAGGAGTTCGGTCCGCTCGCGCACGGTCACACCGGGCCGCTCGACGACTTCGGCGCGGATCGTCGAGTCGAGCAGGTCGCGGCTGCACACGAGGTTGACGTGGTGGGCGTTCTCGAACCGCCTGAACCACTGCCCGGAGGGCGCCTTGCTGACCATGCCCGACATGATCGGCACGCGGCGGGCGCCGCACGCGACGAGCTGATCCGTGATGCCGGGCAGCAGGTCCTCCAGAGCCCGCACCCCACCCGACCACAGCAGGTGCGCATGGCGGGCCTGAGGCAGTCCCCTGCGGGGGGCGGGCAGGCGGGGCAGGACGTCGGACTCGATGACCGTGACGTCCGCGTGGCCGGAGAGTACGGCCGCCGCGAGCATGCCGGTCATACCTCCTCCGATCACGAGAGCGGCAGGCCGACGACCGGACGATCTCTCGGGCATTGGCGGAAGCACCCTTTCTGGCGGCCGTCCGGCCGTGACGGCCCCTGAAAGGCAGTTGCTGCCAGGAGCACCGGAGTTCGAACTGCGGGGGGACAACGTACCTTCACGACCATGGCGGTTGGGATCGCTCCTGGCGTACGTCCCGCAGCGCCGCGCGCCGACGGGCCGCCGCGACGATGGGCGAGGTCTCGATGGCCCGGGCGAGCCTGACCCTGGTGTGAGCTCGCTCCACGGTTTCGAGCAGACTCACCTCGGGCGTGCGGTACGTGCTGTGGCGACCCGTCACATGGACGCGGGCGGCGGCCAGCATGGCGGCGTCCCCCACCACCCTCGCGTCCTCCAGCACCGTCTGTCGCGCGGGGCCGGACTCCGCCGGTGCGGCCGACTGACGAAGTGCCTCGGCGTAGGCGGCGTCACGGATCTCCATGTCCAGGAAGGGCCCGCAGGCCAGGACGCCGTCCAGGATCGTGATCTCCTGCTGGGTCAGCCGCACCACGGGCGAGGTCCACCAGCGGAACTCCGCCGTCGCCGAACCACGCAGCTCGCGCAGTTCCGCCCAGAGCGGCTTCTGGAGCCGGTAGCGGTTCCAGGCGCGCGCGTTGTCCGCAAGAGGGGGGCCGAGGCGCGGCAGCGCGAAGCCGGTGGCGACCAGGACGCCGGCGAGCGCGACCAGCGGCGGCGACACGTCGGTGCTGAGATAGTCCCAGTCACGGCCGGTCCAACGGGCCCCCAGGGAGGTGTACTTCACCGCCTGGTAGGACAGGTCGAAGCAACTGCCGATGACGATCAGGGTCAGGCCCGTGTGGGTCATTCCGGTGACCATCCGGAGCCAGCCGAGACACATGCCCGTCAGGATGACGGTGGCGAGCGTGTGAAACGCGAGGTACAGCAGGATCATTTCGCGCATGTACGGGGTGTCGGCGTAGTAGGTGTCCAGGTCCCGTGTCCGCTCGACGGGCGCGTCGGCCAGTCCGAAGAGCACGACGATCCCGACGATCACCGACGCGTAGAGGGCCACGACCAGGAGCATCCGCCGCCTGAGCTCCGGGAGGGGCCCGCCCCGCCACGCGATCATCAGGACGAGATAGGAGGCGCTCAGCGCGGACATGCCGCAGTACACCAGCGGTCCTGAGAAGTTGGCTATCCCGGTGAACGCGTTGACCGCGGTGATCGTCGGGGGAGCGGAGAACAGGCAGACGGCGGAGCCGATCAGCAGGATCGCGCTGCTGGGCATGATCACGGGGTCGCGCCATGTCCCCCTCAGCGAGGGGACTTTGATCGCGACGGCCATCAGCAGGATGGCGCCGGGGACGTAGAACACCAAGCCGCTGCCGTTCATCGTTCACCGCCCTTCCGGGTAAGGCCCAGGTGCGGGCTCACGGCGGCCTGGTCGAGCCCCGTGCCCGGCGCGGCGGATGAACTCATGTAGGTGATTTCTCGCCATCCTCGACGTGTTGGGCGGCAGGCCGGGACGACACCGCCGAATCCGTGCGGACCGCGGCCACGACGGGTGAGCTGCGCAGGGCGCGGGACACCCCCACGAGAGCGGCACGCGCGGTCGGGACGGCCGAGTCCCCGGGAACGCGCGGTGCACGGGTGCGGCCCTGGCGCGTGGCCTGCGAGGCCGCGCGGATCATCGCCGCCTGACCGATGAGGGCGGCTTCCGGGCCGGTACCGCCGGCGGCCTCGGCCGCCGACTGCGCGCGTGCGCGGACGTCGTCGTCGAGCTGCGGACGTACGAGACTCAGCCCGTCCTGGATGCCTGCCTCGCGTCGGGTCAGGTGGACCTGGGGCGAGGCGTACCAGCGGATGGGCGCGGCCAGGGACGTACCGGGGCTGGCGCCGCCGAGTTCGTCCCACAGCGGCCCGAGCCGCACGTAGGCGACAAGCGTCCGTCCGGTGGTGACCGCCCAGGGCCCCACCAGGGGCAGCAGGAATCCGACGATGGCGAACGGGGCGGCCATGGCCGAGACGAGGGGAGAGAAGGTGGTGCTGAGCACGTCCCAGTCCCGGCCGGTCCTGTGAGCGGCCACCGCGGCCAGCTTGAGGCTGCTGAAGGAGAGATTCAGCAGCCAGCCCACGCACAGGATCCACAGGCCGGCACGCAGCCAGCCGTGGACCTGGAGAGCCCAGCGCCAGCACATCATGGTGGTGACGAGGGCGGCGGTCATGTGTGCCAGCAGGTACAGCATGATCATCTCGCCGATGTACGGCGCTGACGCGTAGTACGTGTCGAAGTCGGTTCGACGTTCCACGGGAGCGTCACCCAGCCCGAACAGAACGACCAGGGCGGCGACGACCAGTGTGTATCCGAGGAGCCAGCAGCGCGAGACCCGCCGTACGTGCTCGGGCGAGCCGCCGCGCCAGTGGACGATCAGCAGCAGGCAGGAGGCGCTGAACCCGCTGATGATGATGTACACGAGCAGACTGGAGGCGTTCGGGACCCCGCTGATGTCGTTCACGGCGGCGATCGTGGGGGGCGCCGCGAAGAGGAATCCCGCGCCTCCCACGGCGATGACGACGCAGACCGACCGGACGAGCGGGTCACGCCAGGCCCTCCGTAGATCCGGAAGCTTCACGGCGAAGCAGATCCACAGAGCGGCGGCGGGTACGTAGTAGTCGAAGGAGTCCACGGGCTCAGACCTGCCGGCGACGGTTTCCCAGCGACGCGTTGATGCGTCCGGCGATGTCACCGCGATCCGTCGGCACGCTGCCGGGCTCGCTCTCCAGCCAGACGCGGAACCGCGTGGCCGCCAGCAGGCCGAACATCTCGGCGGCCCTTTCCTCGCTGTGCTTGAACTCGGTGCGCGCGGCCACCCTGCGCACGGTCTCGTCCAGTTCGGGCAGATCCGGGCGGGCGGCGAGCATCCGGGTGGCCACGGAGTGCCCGACGGCGTGGTTGCCGCACGCGCCGTCGAGCAGATGCCAGACCTCGTGGAAGAAGATCGCCAGTTGATGGAGCGGGGTCGCGCGCTCGTCGATCACGATGATGTCGCGGTCGGGGAGATCGAGCCAGAGACCACTGGCCGTGCGATGCGGGAACTCCTTGCGGAGGACGATGAGTTCGCGTCCCGTTTTCGCGCCGACCACGCGGATCAAAGCGTCGAACACGGCGTCGGGCTCCGAGGGGACCGGCACTCCGACATCGGCGACCAGCTCGTCGACGAGACGACGCATGACCCTTACCTTGCGCACTGTTCTCCCCAGGAAGTGCGAGAAGCCTGCGGCTTCGTGGCAGCGTTCTTCGCTCTGTTCAGGTCGGTGCCGATCCGGGACGACGGCACGGTCAGCCTCCGTACGCAATATGCCAAACCCGCGCTTGCCGTGCACGGGCAAGCATCCGAAGGCGGCCGCGCGATGGGGCATATGATGCTGAACAAGTCCGATAAAAGCAGACCCGTGAGTGCTGGGCCGGATGACTGGATATAGCCGTCGTCCAGGTAGCCCGAACGGCTCCGGCGGCCGCGGCGGACAGTCGCCCGCGGGTGTCAGGCCCCCCGGACGGCTCGCGAGGGACGAGGATGACCGTGCCGACCGTGCCGAGTCACCGCCCGGGAGATCCGAAGGAGAACCGGTCATGACCACATTCCCCGCCGAGCGAGCCGTCCGGACCACCCTTGAGGGACTTCTGTGGGAACCCAGCCACCGCTGGGTGCGCGGCCGGCGCGGCGAGGTGACCGTCGTCGACAGCAGGCACCCCGTCCTCGTGTGGGAGCCGGCCGTACCGGTCCCGCTGTACGCCTTCCCGCGCGAGGAGGTCCGCGAGGACCTGCTCCGCCCCGCGAAGAACCCCGCGACGGGCAGGCACACCGGATCACGGATCTTCTACGACCTCGAGCTCGACGGCGAACTCCTGGAGAACGCGGCCTGGACGTTCCCCGCCCCCGACCTGGCCGGCCACATCGCGTTCGAGTGGTTCAGCCGCGTCGGCCGAGGCCTGGACCACTGGTACGAGGAGGAGGAAGAGATCTTCATCCACCCGCGCGACCCGCACAAACGGGTGGACGCCATGGCGAGCAGCCGTCATGTGCGGGTCGAGATCGACGGCACACTCGTCGCCGACACCGTCCGCCCGGTCCTGCTCTTCGAGACGGCACTGCCGACGCGGTTCTACATCCCGCGCGAGGACGTCCGCATGGAACTGTTCGTCCCCACCGGCCACCACACCGGCTGCCCCTACAAGGGCACGGCCGACTACTGGTCTTCGCGGAGCGGAGCCGCCGCCCCGGCGAACATCCTCTGGAGCTACCCGAATCCGCTGCCGGCCGTGGGCCCGATCAAAGATCTCCTGTCGTTCTACAACGAGGCCGTCGACATCACCGTCGACGGCGAAACCCTGGAGCGCCCGGTCACCCCCTTCACCCGAGCGCTCTCGGACCACCCGCGGAGGTGAGGAAGCAGCTCACGAACAGATGCGGATCCTTCCACCCGGCGACGTGAGGATTGCGCTGCGGCGCTGAAACGGCGAACGCGGACGGGGGCCGGGAATGCCCGGTGCACGGCTGCGCCAGATCATCGGGATCGCGATCGGCGGAGGCTTCGTCGTCGTATCCATCGCCCTGCGCATGCACAGTTGGCAGGAACGGGGTTTCGCGGCCGCTTTCCTGCTCGGGGCATGCAGCTTCGCCCTGTGGGCACTCACCGTGGCCGTGGCCTCGCTCGACGACAGCTCGGCCTGGCCCGCCGTCGCAGTGACGGGACAAGTGGCCCTCACGGGTGCTCTCGTCACCCTCACGCGCAGGGCACGGCTCCGCACGGAATCCGGATTCTGCGGCACTCGACGGCCGATCCCAGGGCAGCTGGCGGCTTTCGACGTCGCCGCCCGGATGCTGGGACAGCTGCAGACTGCCGCAACCGCCCCGGCGGGAGCGGCGATCGATCAACCTCGCAGGTGGCCAAGGACGGACCGCGCCACGCGCTCCACGGCATGGCGGGCCTGGTGACACTGCGACGGGCACGAACCCGGACGGGTTCGCCCGGCCTGTCGTTCAGCCAGGGCGGTTCCCACCTCGGTCTACACCCTCGGCCGGGCTGGAGAACCTGGGTACGGTCACGGACAGCCGCAATGGAAAGATCATGCCAACTGGTGCGACCCGCTGATTTCGAGGAGGGGCAGAGAGGTGCTGCCTTGATCGCTCCGCCGAGTGGAGGGTGTCGCTCTGCTGGGTGCGAGTCAGTTGGTCTGAAGGAATCGGACACCGGAGGCAGGCTGTCCTGCGGATGGCCGTTGGTGCGACCGCGTTTGGTCCTCAGCGAGGCGTGCCCAGTTCACCGTTCGAGACGATCACCGAGCAGGGATTTACGATCACTGGGCAAGAGTTCCACAGCTCCACCCCGGCCGTGATCAGCTCCAGTACCGCGCGTTGTTCGTCGGGAGTCCACGCGGCGGACTCGCCTCCGAACAGCTTCTCGTAGGCGCTGTTATGCACCGCTCCCTGCTGGGGCAGCCGGTGGACCGCGTCGATGCCGCGGGCCAGATCCTCGAAGAAGTTCCACGTCTCCAGCACCGCACCCGGCGGGACCTTCCGGCGCACCGGATCCTCCAGCCAGTGCTGGACACGGACAAGCTCCAGCGTATTGGCCTCAGAAGTGGCCAGCCTCCGCCCCCGCCGGCTCACGTACACCCGCGCCTGCCGAACAGTCACGAACGCCGGCACCTGCCAGTGACCATCTTCTGCCAACGCATACACCTGATCGGGTTCATCGCCCCGCCCGCCGATCCACAGAACTACCGCGCTGCGGCCTCGCCCGCGCACCTGGTACGCATAGAGACTTCCACCTCCACGCCGGCGTCCGGTCGCAAACACATCTGCCATCTCGATCGTCGCCACACCCTCACACTGACACGACCTGCAAAATCCGTCGCGGCATTTCTCCGCAGCGTCTGACGGGATCGGAAATCCCAGAGAGGCCCGCTACCCGGCCAACGAGTCGAGCAGAGCCACTAGACCAGCGGTTGCCGGCCCGGGGCATCCTGGAGCACCTTGCCCGGGCGGCGCACTGGACCGGCTGGTGGCACCGTCTCGGTCCCTTGTCCGGGTCGGATCCGAAGCCGAAGGACCCGCTGTCCCGGTACGTGGTCACCGCGTTTACCTACGGCTCGGGCCTCGGGGCTGCGCAGGCTGCCCGGCACATTCGCAGGGTCTCGGCGCATGAGCTGGCTGCGATCGCCAAAGGCCACTGCACAGCGAAGAACCTGGCCCGCGCCAGTGCCGACGTCGTCGACACTCACCTCGCCTGGACCTGGTGCGGGCGTGGGGTGACGGGTCGGTGGCGGCAGTGGACGGCACGATGATGGACGCCGCGGTCGACAACCTCCTCGCCGAGACCCCCACTCGCCTACAACCCGACCCTGCACAGCACCGAGGACGCGGGCGCAGGACGGCAACGCGATGGTGACCACCAAGAAAACAGGTTGAACATGCTCAAGGTGTCGACCGAAAGCGATGTCAGAGGAGCGCCTGCTCAGGACGCGACCGTATCCCACCGCTAGTGTGTCAAATTTGAAGTGCATGGCCGTCAGCGCCTGCAACCGATACTGAAGTGGTAGGCGCCATGGGTGACATGTGGACCGGTGAGAAGGTACGCCTGCGAGGTGTCGAGCCCGAAGACTGGGAGGGCTTTCGTGACCTGGCCCAGAACACCCTTGATGTCCGCAACGCCGACCTAGTCGACCCTCCGCGCTCTGCGGAGAGTTTTCGCTCCTGGACTGCTGAGCGGGCCGGGCGTCCGCCGGGAGGTGAAGCATTCCGCCTGGTAGTCGAGGTGCTGGCCGACCACGCATTCGCAGGGTCTGTCACAGTCGGAGAGACCGACAGCCGTGCAGGACGATTCAAGACAGGTATCGCGATTATCCGCGATCACCGACGCATGGGATACGCAGCCGAGGCAACCGAACTCCTCCTCACCTACATGTTCGCCGAACAGCGCTACAACAAGTGCGAGGTGGAGGTCTACGCCTTCAACGACGCCTCCCTCGCCCTCTATCACAGGCTGGGCTTCGTCGAGGAGGGGCGGCTTCGCCAGCATGAATTCTTCGCTGGTAGCCACCACGATGTTGTGGTGCTTGGCATCACCGTCGCCGAATACTGGGCCACACATCAGCGCCCATCGGTGCGGTGATCTTCAAATCCACAGCACTGTCGTCCGCCAGAACGACGCCCTCGACAGGAAACTCGTCTGCAGAACCTTCGGACAGCTCCGCGAGGTAGGCCCGCACCTCTTCGCCGTCTTCGAACTCGTCCTCGAGCGACTCCGCGTACACACCTCTCAGGACGCTCCATCGGCTCCACGACCGCAACGCCTTGGCCGTGCTGATGGACCTGGCCGTCCGGGGGACAAGGTCAAGCCCCTCGCGGGTGGGATCAAGAGGGGCTCCGGCACGCGCAACTACCGGCGCTGTCCGTGTTCAAGGGCCGGCCGATACACCCCTTACAACAGACCCGGGAGCTTTGGAGGAGATACGCGCGGTAGCGCCCGGGGCATGCCCCGCGCGTATCTCCTCCAAAGCTCAAGAAGCAGAGCCAACGCTGATCGAAGTCAACTCATCCACAGGCCTTGACGATTACTCCTTCGAGTGGTGGGCAGGGCCCCGGAGTACATCGCTCCAATACCCGGCGATGGTGACGAGGTCCGCCTGAGACTTCATTGCTGACGACCTTTATGATCCCGGCCGGGGGTGGGATGTTGAAGCTGAGATGGGGACGAGTCGTCGGACCTGCCATTCTCGCGACGACGGTGATCTGACAGAGGGTGCACCACTGGCGGATCGGTCAGGCAGGGGCCGATCCAACGTCCGGCGCGACGACCACACCGCAGCTCGCGGAGGTAGGCCGTTTCTTACGGATCACCGCACAAGTAGTGAGGATCCGACTGGACCTCGGTCAGTCGATGCCTTCGACGATGCGGAAGTCGCGCTCGACGCCGTCGGAGAGGGCGACCAGCGCCTCCTGGTAGGCCGCGCTCTCGTACGCCGCGACGGCCTGCTCGAAGCTGTCGAACTCGACCAGGACGGTGCGCTCGGCGATTCCGGCGTCATGTGCCACGACCCGGCCGCCACGGACGACGGTCCGACCGCCCCCGGCTGCGACGGCCGGACCGGCCAGCTTGTTGTAAGCAGCCAGCTTCTCAGGGTCTGAAATGGTGCGGTAGGCGCTGACCCAGTAGCCCTTGGGCATGGAACCTCCAGTGTCGGGATGAGTGCGTCTGACTTACGGGTTGGTCTCGGACGAGCGTCGGCGGGCGAGAGCGAGGCTTGTCAGCGTCGTGATCACCATGGCGCCGATGCCGACCAGCGCCCCGGTGGTGTAGGCGCTGTCGTCGGGGAAGAGGTGGCCGGGGCCGGTGCCCGCGGCGAGGATCAGGCCGCCGATGGCGCTGCCCAGGGAGTACCCGACGCTGCGGACGACGTAGTTGAAGCTCATGGCGCTCGACGTCTCGCTCTTGGGGGTGACGGCCAGGATGACGCCGGGCATCGCGGCCGAGAAGCCGCCGACGCCGAAGCCGAGCACGCCCATCGCCGCGAACAGTTCGGCCAGGTCCGACCGGGCCGCCGCGAACAGGGCGAACCCGCCGCCGACCACGACGGCGCTGCCGGCCAGGAGCAGGGGGTCGGCGATCCGCGTCCGGACCCGCGGCGTGAGCTTGCCGGCGACGAACCCCAGTATCGAGAACGGGATGAGGACCAGCCCGGCGACGAAGGTCGTCAGCCCGAAGCCGTAGCCGGCGCCGTGCGGCGTCTGCGCGTACCGGGTGATGAGCGTGAGCAGAAGGTACATGCCGATCCCGCCGACGAACATGGCGAGGTTCGCCCCGGCGACCGCCGGGTGCCGCACCGCCCGCACATCGACCAGGGGCGTCGTGGTGCGCAGCTCGATGACGGCCCAGACGCAGAGCAGCGCCACCGCGACGACGGCGAGGCCCGCCGCCACGGCGAGGTGCCGGCTCCACAGATTCCGTTCGCCGGCGAGGAACAGCACCAGGAGCAGCGCAGCGGCCAGGACGACCGCGCCTGCCACGTCCACGCGGGCGGAGCGGCTTTCGGGGGCTTCGGGCATGGAGCGCCACGCGGTCAGGAGGGCGGCGGCGGTGACGACCAGGCCGAGGCCGTAGGCGGCCCGTACCCCGCCGAGCTCGGCGAGCAGTGCGGCCAGCGGGTAGCCGACGCCGGCCCCGATGATCGAGACCACCGAGATCAGGGCGATGACGGCCGCGCTGCGCTCCTCGGGGAGGTGGTCCCGGGCCACGCCCATCATCAGCGCCGTCAGTCCGAGCCCGACGCCCTGGGCCGCCCTGCCGGCCAGCAGCCACGCGAACGGCAGCGGCAGCACGGTGAGCGCGCTGCCGGCGACGACGACCGCCAGCGTGGCGAGGATCGTGGCCCGCCGGTGCGGGCCCGCGCCGAGCCGGCCCAGGACCGGTGTGGCGACGGCGCCGCTGAGCAGCGCGACGGTCAGTGTCCACTGCGCGCTGCCGAGCGGGACGTGGAAGGAGGTCGCCACGCTGGTGATGAGCGGCGTCCCGAGGCTGGCGACCGCCGCCACGACCAGAGTGATGAACATCAGGGCGGGGACCAGCGGCCGCGCCTCAAAACGCGCCACCGGGAACGCCTTTACTGCGGCCCCGTCGACCGGCTGCCCGGTCACTGTTTCGGCCGTTCGCGGTCCTGGCTTTCGAGCTCTGCCAGATGCTTCAGCGCCGGAAGGGCGGCCACCAGCGCCTCGACCTCGTCGCGGGTGAGCTCGCCGATCAACCGCTCGAACGCGTGGACGCCCGCCTGGCGCCGCGTCCGGACATAGGAGGCGCCGGCCTCGGTCAGGCACACCAACGTGACCCGCTTGTCGGACGCGTCGCCCCGCCGCTCGACCAGGCCGGACTCCTCCATCACCCGGACCAGGGTGGTCATCGCGGGCTGGGTGACGCCCTCGACCGCGGCCAGATCGGTGATGCGCCGCGGGCCGGTCCGGTCCAGGGTGGCCAGGGTGGCGGCGGACGTCAGGCTCATGTCCCGGGGCAGGCGTCTCGCGGCCCTGGTGGCCAGGCCGTAGAGGGCTGCCCCGATGGCGGCGGACGCGCCAGGAGCGGTGTCTTGACGACTCACGCTCGAAGCATAGCATTTTTATATTCATAGTTTATGTAAATGGTCGGCTCCCAGCGGACGGCCTCGACGGCTGGGAGTCGGTGACGTCGCGGTGCGCTGCCGCATCGACTTCAAGGTTCCTCGACTGGAGCTGTGGCACAGGGTTGATGCGGTACTCACGTTCCGCCTACCGGTTCCGGCATCGTGAGCCACGGCTGTGGCTCGCCGCTCACTCCGGTCTCGGTCGTCTGAAAAGGGCGAACCGGCCACGCTGCGCAGGCGGTTCGGCAGCGAACTCGTCGACCGCCAGCCTCGCCTTCCCCTGAACCCGGCACGGTCGGCGGTCTTGGATCATTGTCGATCATGCCCATGACCTGCAATGATCCATATCCATGCCGAACCATGATCACGCGGGAGTTCGTCGCGGGCGGGAAGTGCGAGACAGTCACCGACGACGGTGAGTGCAGCGACAGTTGGGACGGCATGGCCGCGTGGTGTCCACGGACATCGCCCCGGCGGAGAAGGCTCTGCCGGGAGGGGGCAAGAAATAGTGATGCGGAAGGCCCGAATGCATGGCGTGGCCGCGGGATTTGTTCTCCTGACGGCCGCTTCAGGGTGCTCCTATCCGGAGCCGTGCGCCGGAGTCGGAGTCGAGTCCGGCGTGAGCGTGCTGTTCCAGCATCAGGGTTACGGTGATCTCACCGGGGCCCTTGTGGAACTGTGCACGCGAGGCGAGTGCACGAAGGATCGACTGCGGAACGAGGACATCACGAACCTTCACCTCCCGCTGTCCGGCGACGTGGATCCCGATTCCGGCCCGATCCGTCTTCGGGTCACCCGCAGGGACGAGGCCCAGCCCGTCATCAACGTGTCCGCCGACGTACGGCTCACCTTTCAGTCCGACGGCTGCGACGGCGGCGCCCACAACCGGGGGCTCGCCTTCACCAAGGAAGGGGGTCTGACGACAAAGATCCCGACGGTTCTGCAGAGAGCCTGGAGTCAGCAGGTCAGGTCCCAAGCCACCACGATGCCCGACCCTTCCGCGTCCTCCTGATCGCAGAAAGGCCACGCCCGCCAGCCTCCGCACGAGGCCGGGCGGCTCCGTTGTGCCGAAGCGAACGCGGCACCTGGCCCCTGAGAAGCCGTTGCTCTATCGATCTTGGTGGGCGTGAGTTCGAGGTTGTCGACGCGGTCGGGTGATCTCGTGGCCGGCCAGGCATGAAAGCGGGG